>CAYGZI010000202.1:0-8959 GCA_964354245.1 uncultured Planctomycetaceae bacterium | reverse complement strand
TGCCGCCGAAGTTGCCGTCGATCTGGAACGGCGGGTGGGCGTCGAAGAGGTTCGGCAGCGTGGACTTCTGCAGCAGGGCCACGACGTTCTCGTAAGCCTTGGGGCCGTCGCCCAGCCGGGCGAAGAAGTTGATGATCCATGCCCGGCTCCAGCCGGTGTGGCCGCCCCCCTGCGAGAGCCGTCGCTGGAGCGTCACGCGGCACGCCTCGGCCAGCTCCGGCGTGCCGTGGAGCGTGATTTGCCGGCCAGGGTGCAGGGCGAAGAGGTGCGAAACGTGGCGGTGGCCCGGCTCCGCCTCGTCGAAATCCTCGCCCCACTCCATAAGCTGCCCGTGTTTGCCGATCTGCGGCGGGAGGATCCGCGAGCGGGCGCCCAGCAGCCGCTTGCGGAAATCCTCGTCGATCCCGAGTGCCTGGCCGGCCTCGATCGTGTTGGTGAAGAGGTCCCAGACGATCTGGCGGTCCATGGCCGCGCCGGCGCAGACCGAGCCGCGGCGGCCGTCGGCCGCGATGAACGTGTTCTCCGGCGACGTGGAGGGCGATGTAACCAGGAGTCCCTTGTCGTCCTCGACCAGGTAGTCGAGGAAGAAGACGCACGACTCCTTCATCACCGGGTAGACCTGCTTGAGGTACTCGCGGTCGCCGCTAAAGGCGTAGTGCTCCCAGAGGTGCTGGCACATCCAGGCGCCGCCGACGGGGAAGTAGCCCCAGCCCGCGCTCCAGCCCGGCGAGGTCCAGCCCCAGACGTTGGTGATCATGTGGAAGACCCAGCCACGGGCGTTGTAGTAGGCCCTGGCGGTCTTGCGCCCGGGCTCGACCAGGGAGCGGGTCAAGTCGATCATGGGCAGGTGGCACTCGGCCAGGTTGCAGACCTCGGCCGGCCAGTAGTTCATCTGCACGTTGATGTTGGCGTGGTAGTCGCAGTGCCACGGCGGCTTCAGTCCTTCGGCCCAAAGCCCTTGCAGGTTCGCCGGGAGCGAGCCCGGGCGGCTGGAGGACATGAGCAAGTAGCGGCCGTACTGGAAATAGAGGGCGATAAGGTGCGGATCGTCTGGCTGCTTCTGGAAGGCAGCGAGCCGCTCGTCGGTCGGAAGGCGGGCCGCCGGGGCGTCGCGGCCTCCCAGGTCGAGATCCACGCGGCGGAAGAGGCGATTGTGCTCGGCCTCGTGGGCCTGCCACAGGGCGTCGTACGACTTCTTCGACGCCTCGGCGATCTGCTTTTCGCACAGTGCGGCGGGGTCCTTGCCGCGGTAGTTCTTGGACGGGTCCAAAACGTGATCGGTGTTCGCCGCCAGCAGCAGCGTGACCTCGTCGGCCTTCTCGACGCGAAGCTGGCCGCCTTCGCCGGAGACCTTGCCCCCTTTGGCAATCGCCTTCAGTTGGGCCTCGAACTTCATCCCCTTGCCGCCGTCGCAGTGCCCGCGCATCACCAGCCGATCCGGCCCGATGAACTCGGTCTTCGCGTCGGCCTCGCGAGAGAGACTTGCGGTGAAGGAGATCCGGCCGGGTTTATTGCACACGAAACGCATCACGATGACATCGTCGGTGCGCGAGGCGAAGACGTCTCGGATGAAGGTGGCATCCCCCGTGGTAAGGGAAACTCGGGCAAGCCCGTTCGCGAGGTTCAACGCGCGGCGGTAGCCGGCCGCCGACTTGGGGTCCAGCTCGAACCGCAGCCTGAGATCGCCGAGGGTCTGGTACGCCCCGCTATAGGCCCCGTCAAAGCCGCCGCCCTGATTGGTCATGTAGCGGTTCGTCAGGGACTGAGCTTCCGAGTACTTGCGCTCGCTCAAGAGCTTGCGGATCTCGGGCAGGCGCTTCCAGGCGTCGGGGCGGTCGGCGTTGGGCTGCGGGCCGCCAGACCATAGGCTGAGTTCATTCAGTTGCAGGCGTTCCTCCTGGATGCCGCCGAAGACCATGGCCCCCAATCGCCCGTTCCCGATCGGCAAAGCCTCGACCCAGCGCTTGGCCGGCCGCTGGTAGGATAGAGTGAAATCGCCCTGGACGTTCTCTTGGCATACGCCCGGGGATGCGAGGCTCAGAACCGACAAAAGCAGCAAGCTGACACGTCTCATCACTGCATCTCCTTGGGATTCGCCGGATCTCGGCCGACTGCGCGTTTCCAATGTTCAGCTCTCTGGTGTGTTGCCGTCTGATTCCTGATCCTGCCGTTCTGCCGGTTCACCGCGGGCCGCATGATGTCTCCTGGGCAGGAACTCGCTGAGAATCGACATGTTCGCCTGGATTTCACGCCCCCGCCGTATGACAAGGTGCATCTTCTCTAACTCGTTGACGTCGCGAGAGAGCGTTTTGGCCGTCTTCTTGGCGTAACGTTTCGCAATCTCCGCATTAAGGACGCTCAGCTTGGATACGGGAACAACGGACGGCTTGGCGCCAGCCAGCTCCAGGGCGAGCAGCCGGCGCCGGTCCGCGGCGTCGCCCCTCAGCCGCCGAAATGACCAAGAGACGTAGTCTCTCCATACAACCTGTCGCAGGTCTTTGCGGATAACTTCGATCTGCTCATCGAGAGCATCGCGCAGACCTCGGATCGCATAAGACAGAAATCGCGTCGCCCCGTCGGGCGACTGACTCGCCGCCTGCAGTTGACGGTAATACTCCATTCTCGTCTGATTGTAGAAGTTGCTCAGCAGATGGGCAGCGACGTCCGGGGCGCCCCCGGACAAAAGAATCTGGAACTCCACCAGACGAGCCGTTCGCCCATTGCCATCACCGAAAGGGTGAATCCAGGCGATGTACAGATGGGCTACAATCGCTCTGAGAACGGCGAACCCAATCGCCAGCTCATCGCTTGGAGGCCGAAATTCCGTATTCAGCCAATTGCACAGCCGATCGACCAGGTACTCGCAATCCTCCCACGGCGCGCCTCTGTACCCCGCAACGCCCACGGAGTGTTTCCGGAATTGTCCGGAGACCACACTCTCGTCCACTGGAAGCCCTTCGAGGACCATTCGGTTGAAGTTCGTGATCTGATCCGTCGTCACGTCGGAGCGCTGGCCGCTCAAGACCTCTGGGGCGATCTGGTTGCACGCCGCGACGATATTGTCGATTTCCTGCCCGAGATACGCCTTGGACTCGGGGAGCTTTGCCTTTCCCTCGATTCGGTCGCGCACCTGCTCTTCAGATAGTGTGTTCCCCTCAATCGCCGTCGTCGCGTGGACCCCTTTGGCGAGGTAGAGGAGGCAGAACTTCTCCGCAGTCCTGGGGAATAGAAGCGCGTTGGCGACGTGTTCGATCTTGGATTGGACCGCTCCCAAGTCCATCCAGAAGCGGAACGGCGCGCTTTGCAGGTCCAACCGGAAGTTGACCCACGAATGAGTCTTGGCGTATGGGCGGTTCTCTGTCCCAGAGCGTGTCCTGTCAAGTGTCCGACTCATGTCCCCCCTCCTCCGGCCAGAGATGCTGAGCCCTAACTGATGTCTTAGAAAGGACTTTCGACGCAGACTCGCGTTCCTAACAGCCTCACATTGGATACTCTACGCCCTGAGGAGCGTCCCGTCAAGACAGCAGTATACACGATCATGATGTCCGGCTTTACGGGCTGTTCCATGTGCCCGACCTGGCCAGCTCAGACCTGGGGGCAGCCGAGCCGGCGCAATGCGGATCACGACTTCTTCTTTCTCGGACTCGCCTTGTACAGCCCCACCTCGCGCAGGGTCGGCGAGTCGCGGCTGTCGAGAATGCGGATCCGCACGCGGCTCGTGGTCGCCTCGGGGAATCGCAGGAGCCGCTTGTGGCCGATCGTCGTCGCCTCAACGATCGGCTTCCAGCCCTGGCCGTCCCACGAGTCCAGGGCGAACTTCTCCACCCGCTGGCCGAGCGTGAATTGCTCTTGCAGCATCGCCCGGTCGAACGCAACGGGCCGTCCCAGGTCGATTTCCAGGGACGCCTGGAGCACGCCGTCGTCGGTGGTCCAGTAGGTGGCCGGCTGGCCGTCGGTGATCTTGTCGCCGGCGTGTGCCGGGTCGTTGCCGCGGACATTGGAGGCCCTCACCGGCCGGCCCGCGGCCAGGTTGGTCTTGAGCGTCTCATCGAGCACCGCGCGAAGCTCCTTGAGCCGTGCAACGTCGTTCTCGTGGAAGAGCCCGCGGCGGTCGGGCGGCACATTCAACAAGAGGACTGAGTTGCGGCCCACCGAGCGGTAATAGATGTCCAGCAAGTGCTGGAGCGACTTGACCTGCTTGTCCTGGCCGGCGTGGTAGAACCAGCCCGGCCGGATCGAGACGTCGCACTCCGCCGGGTACCAGACCAACTCCGAGGCCCCGGCCAGGTACTTGCGGTTGCCGAGGTCCTTGGCCGTCTGGTCGCCCGGGCCTCGCTTGGGAAGCACGCTCCATTCGCTCTCCCGGGCCAGGCCGTCTTCATTGCCGACCCAGCGGACGTCGGGTCCCATGCCGAAGATCACCGCGTCGGGCCGGCACTCGCGCACGACCTGGATGTAGCCGTTCCAGTCGTAGACCTGGCGTTTGCCGTTGGGGCCTTCGCCGCAGGCCCCGTCCCACCAGACCTCGGCGACGGGACCATAGTTGGTCAGTAGCTCGCGGAGCTGATTCTTGTAGTACGCGTTGTAGGCGTCCGAGCCGTAGGTCCGCTCGTGGCGGTCCCAGGGGGAGAGATAGACGCCGAACCGGAGGCCCGCTTCGCGGCACGCGTCGGAGACCTCCCGGACCACGTCGCCCTTGCCGCCGCGCCAAGGGCTGCTCTTGACGCTATGCTCCGTGTACTTGCTCGGCCAGAGGCAGAAGCCGTCGTGGTGCTTGGCCGTGAGGATGATCATCTTCATTCCGGCGGCCTTGCACGCGGCCGCCCATTGCCGCGCGTCCAGGGCGGTGGGATTGAAGAGCTTGGGGTCTTCGCGGCCGTCGCCCCACTCGCGGTCGGTGAACGTGTTCATGCCGAAATGGGTGAAGCACGTAAACTCCAGCTCTTGCCACGCGGCCTGCTGCGGCGTGGGCCGCACGTGGGCCGCCTTGCGCAGGACCTCTTGCGGAACCTCGGCCGAAAAGGCGGTTAAGGAGCCGGCAAGAGCCAACCATACCGCGGCGATGCGAATGGATCGATGGAGCACTGGCATTCTCCCTTCTCTCGATTCTTGTGTGGAAAACGAAGGACCGCATGATAGCACGGGCAAGATGCCCGTGCCACGGTGGGGCAGGTTGGCAACCTGCCCCACGGCTGCCCGGGGTGCTTGTCAGCCCGATGATTCTCAGCTAGGCTGGCGGGCGTGGAGTTCTCCACGCGGCGTGTGTTTCGGTTACCCGCAGTTCTTGTCGGTTGGCGAAAGGAGAAAGCCATGATCGCGCCCTTCTCACCTTGGCACATCCTTATTCTGTTGGGCCTTTCGGGCGGCGCGGGGCTTCCGCTGGGGCTCCCGCCCGGCCCCGAAGACCCGGCCGTGGCCGCCGCGGCCCCGGAGGAGTGCCTCTTCTATCTCAGTTGGGCCGGTTCGGCCAAGCCCGATCCGAAGAGCACCAACCAGTTGGAGCAGCTCATTGCCGAGCCGGAGATTCAGCAGTTCGTGGCCGAGGTCGAGCGGCGGGTCCGCGAGGGATTGCGTGCGGCAGCGGCCAGGGAGGATCCGCAAACGGCAGCGCTGGTGGACGAACTGGTGGGGCTGGTCAAGACAGCTTTGACCAGCCCGGGCGCCATCTACGCGGGCAAATTGGACGTCGGGCGCGAGCCGCCGCCGAGGATCCAGGCCGGGGCGGTGTTCAACCTAGGGGAGGACGCGGCCAAGACGCGGACGCTCCTGGAAAAGCACCGCAAGCTGCTGGGCGAAGACGACGTGAAGACGGTCCAGATCGGCGGCGAGACTTTCTACCGCATCAAGCCCGCCCCTGACGCCCCGGTGTTCACCTGGGGGGTTCACGGGAAGTACTTCATCCTTGGCATCGGCGAAGGCGAGGCCGAGGCGATCGTCAAACGCATGTCCGGCAGCCCGCCGGCGTGGCTGGCCCAGATCCGCCGGCAACTCACGGTCGAGCGGCCCTCGACGGTGACGTACGTCAACGTGAAGAAGATTGTCGCCATGATCGAGGCTTCTTTCAGAGGGAGCTCCGACTGGCAGTTGCTGATCCGCGTCCTGGGGCTGAACAACTTCACGTACTTGGCAAGCGTCTCGGGTCTGGACGAGACCGGCTTTGTGAGCAAGACGCTCTTGGCCATGGAAAAGCCGGACGGCGACGTCTTGTCCTTTCTCGGCCGCAAGCCGCTGGAAGCCAAAGACCTCGGGCCCATCCCGAAGGATGCCACGCTGGCCCTTGCCGCCCGGTTCGACGCGGCCCGGTTCTGGGAAATGCTCTTCGGGCTCGCCAAGGACCTTCCCCAGGTGGGAGATTCCGTCGCCCTGCAACTGGGCGAGACCGAGAAGAAGCTCGGCTTCAGGATTCGTGAGGACCTGCTGCAATCGCTGGGCGACGTGTGGTGCATCTACAACTCGCCGGGCGAAGGCGGGCTGGTGCTGACCGGGCTGACTGCCGTGGTGCCGCTCAAGGACCCCGACCGCGCGGCGGCAGCCCATGCGAAACTCCTTGCGTTCTGGAACATCTCGGCGGCGATGAAGGCCGTAGGGCCGGACCGCCCGGGGGCCCGCGCGCGGCCCGCGCCGATTCAGCACGTGCGGTTCGCCGGCCAGACGATCTTCACCGTGAATCCTCCCGAGATGGGATTCCCGTTCGCGCCGTCCTGGTGTCTGACGGACAAGGAGCTGATCGTTTCCTTGTTCCCGCAGAACGTCAAGGCGTACTTGTCGCGGGGGCCGGATTTCCAGTCGCTGGCCGCGGCGCCGGAGGTGGCCGAATTGTTCAAACCGGAAAGCGGCCCGGTAATCGTCGGCTACCAGGACACGCCGGAGCTGTTCCGGCTGATCTATCCGATCGTGCAGATTGCGGCCAAGTTCATGCTCGGCGAGCTGCGGCGCGAGGGGATCGACGTGGACCTGTCGATCCTGCCCTCGGCCGCGTCGATCAACAAACACCTGCGCCCGGCGGTCAAGGCCGTGCGGCGGACCAAGGACGGGATCGAAGTCACCGTCAAGCAGAGTCTGCCGGGGTCGGGCGCGGGCGCCCTGTTGCCGCTGGCCGCAAGCTGGGGCTTCTTCCGAGTGGGCAGCCCGGGCGCTATCGGCCCGCCGCCGACCGCCAGGGTGCGGAGCATGAACATCCTGAAGCAGATCGGGCTGGCGATGCACATTCACCACGACGCGCTGAAGACCCTGCCGCCCGCGTACAGTGTGGACAAGAACGGCAAGCCGCTCCTGAGTTGGCGCGTGCTGATCCTGCCGTACATCGAGCAGGAGCCGCTTTACCGGCAGTTCCACCTGGACGAGCCCTGGGACAGCGAGCACAACAAGAAGCTGATCCCGCTCATGCCCGAGGTTTACCGCGCCCCCGGCAGCAAGGCCGGGCCCGGCAAGACGAACTATCTGACCATCCGCGGCAAAGACACGATGTTCCCCGGCGAAAAGGGAATCACGTTTGCCCAGGTCAAAGACGGCACTTCGTACACGATCATGGTCGTCGAGGCCAGCGACTCATCCGCCGTGGAGTGGACCAAGCCCGACGATTTCGTGCCCGACCCCAAGGAGCCGATCAAGGGTCTGGCGGGCCTGCGCCCGGGCGGATTCCTCGCCGCATTTGGCGACGCGAGCGTACGGCTCATTCCGAAGAGCATTGACGCGAAGGTTCTCCAGTTCCTCTTCCTTCGGAACGACCAGAATCTGGTGCCGGACGATTTCGACAGTCCCTCGCCGCAGCGTGCCCGGCCGGGAAGAGGCGGCAAGAAGTTTGCCCCGCCACCGGAGTCGAAGGCTGTCGAAAGCCCGGCGCCGCCTCCGCCGGAAGCGGCGCCGAGGTAGATCGGAGTCGTGCCGTTGCTCTGGCCTACCGCGCGACGGGAGGTTTCCCAGGCGTCGGCCTCGTAGAGTCCGGAGCCCTCAATGCGTCGTAGCTCTTCGCGTCGTCGATCATTTGGCGGTAAACCGCCGTGGGGTCCGCTGGGGCGTCATTCTGCGACGGTGCAGCACTGCTCTTCGGGCTCGACGACCACACGGCCGGCGAGTACGGGCCTCGCCCTCCCGAGGTAGGCGCGGGCCAGCCGAGCCCCTCGGCCTCGCGCAAGACCTGGTCCAGGCGTTTCTGGACGATCTCCTGGCGGGCCTGCTGGCGCTTCTGGATCAGATCGCGGAGCCGCTGGACCTGGGCCTCCAGTTGCGCGACTTCCGACTCGGCAGCCTTCTGGCGAAGGTCAAACTGGCGCTCCAGGACCTTGGTCAGTGCGGCCCTGGTCTCAGCACGCGCCTTTTCGTCGGTGCTCTTGGTGTACGTGGCGAGCAAGCTCTGGGCGTCACCCTCGGCGGCGTCAGCGGCGGGGTAGGTCGAAGAAAACCGGCTTCCGCCCCGAACGAATGGAGATTCAGACGTTTTCAAGTCGTACACGGACACGGCCCCACCGTCGCTTTTCGCGGTCACTGGTCCGCTCGCGGCCGACCGCGGTCCGGCCGAGGACGTGTTCGCTCCCGTGAGTGTACCGCCAGACGCGGGTCGGGCCGCATCCGTGCGCGCCGGCGCGGGTTCGCCGGACGCAGGGGGAGGGGCAGATGGAGGTGGAACTGCGATGCTCGGTATGCTCTCCGGAGGGACTTCTTGCGCTAGGGCGTGCGCTGCAACGATCGCGGCCGCGCCCACAGAGAGCGCAATAAGCGCGGTCCAAAGGACTGTCTTGGAGTTCATGGAATCGTCTCCTTGTTGAGCGAATGTTGAAGGGAAAACTCGGAAAACAACGCGTCGGCTAGGGCCCTGCCGGACTAAGCTCACGCTGGAGCCGCTCCAGCTCCGCGCGGATCTTGGCGGGATCCACAGGCGGAGGCGTGGCGGCGTACTGGCTTGAGGGTCTGAAATGGCTCGCCACGTATTCTGCTTGTCGCTTCGGGCGGTCGATCTCCT
>CAYGZI010000201.1:0-8987 GCA_964354245.1 uncultured Planctomycetaceae bacterium | reverse complement strand
ACCCCGGCGCGCTGGTGGCGCCCGGCCCGGTGTGCTGCACGAAGTACCGGTTCAGCACCGTCGTGTCCTTGCCCGGGCCGCCGGTGATGGTGAGCTTGTCGCTGCCGTCGCCGGCGTTGATGGTTAAGTTGATCGCCGCATACGCCGCCGCGCCGAACGTGCTCGTAATCTGGTCGCTTCCGGCCAGAGCATTGATTGTCAGGTTGAGCGGCTCGGCGGCGTCGTAGTAGTAGGTGACCATCGAGCTGCCGGCGAGCGTGACCTTCAACTGGTGCATCGTCGGCAGGCCGCCCACCGCCCCGGCCGCGATGAACTCGAAGAGGTCGTTGCCAGCAGTGCCGGTGAACCAGAGCGGGATGTTGCCGAATTGCTCCTCGCGGATTGAAGGGGCCTGCCACAGGCTTGCCGGGCGTCCGCAAGGGCTCGCCGAGAAAGGATTAGGAGCCACGAAGACATCTTCCACGCCGTTGGTGTCGCCAGGGACGAGGTTCGTGGCGATCGACGAGAAGCAGACATACCGACCGTCGGCACTGATGGCCTGGCTGTGGCTCCAGTCGTTGGCCTCGGCACCACCGGCGGCCACGTTCACGCGATCGGTCTGCGCCGTGGTGCGATCGTGGACGAAGATGTCTCGCTTCCCATTGGCATCCCCGGGAACCAGGTTCGTGGCATCGGACATGAACGCGACATAGCGGCCGTCGCCGCTAATGACCGGCTCGTAGCTGAAAGCGTTGGCCTCGGCCCCACCCGACGCCACGCTTGCCCGCTGGACGGCGAGGGGCACGGGGTTCTCGCCCGCGGGTTCGGCAAACTCACACACGAAGATGTCGACCGCGTGGTTGGCATCGCCCGGAACGAGATTGTCGGCGACCGATTCATAGGTCACGACCGTCCCATCGTAGTTGATCGACGGGTCGTAGCTGTAGTCGTTGCCGGGCTCGCCCGCGAGGTTCATGCTGACCAGGTGAACGACGCCGGTCTGGCAGTCGTAACGGAATACGTCCCAGG
The DNA here is from genome assembly GCA_964354245.1 of uncultured Planctomycetaceae bacterium. Classification (GTDB taxonomy): domain Bacteria; phylum Planctomycetota; class Planctomycetia; order Pirellulales; family Thermoguttaceae; genus CAYGZI01. The sequence goes on along the minus strand of CAYGZI010000201.1, from coordinate 7,979 downwards.
TGCCATTGGTGTCGCGAGGGTCGAGGTTAGTGGCATCGGACCAGAAGACCACGTAGCGGCCATCGCCGCTGATTGCCGGCTCGTAGCTTCGCCCGTCAGCCTCCGTGGCGCCATTCTGACTGGCCCGTTTCACGTCGCCAGTCTCTCGGTCGTAGACGAACACGTCCGCCCGCCCGTTGGTGTCGTTTGGGACTAAGTTCGATGCCACCGAGTGATAGACGACGTAGCGGCCGTCGGCACTGATGGACACGCGGCCTTGCGCGGGCGAGCCAGAGTGGTCGTTCCCCTCGGAGCCGTCCCACGCAATGCTCACGCGATCGACCGTATCGGTATCGCGGTTCCACACGAATACGTCGTCCTTGCCGTTGGTGTCATCCGGCACGAGATCGGAAGCGGCCGAGATGAAGGCCACGAAGCGGCCGTCCGCGTTGACTGCCGGCAAATGGCTCTCTCGGTTTCCTCCCGAGCCCCCGGGCGTATGGCTGACCAACCGGAGAAGGCGGTCTTGACGGTCGAAGAGATACACGTCCTCGCTGTCGTTGGTGTCCTCGGCAACCAGGCGAGCCTCGGACCTGAAGGCCACGTAGCGGCCGTCGGCACTCGACGAGTCGTGATACGTCGCCCTGTCGCGGTCCGGCTGCGACCCGACGGGGAGGGGACTCACCCGCTCGATCGTCGCGCTATAGCGGGGTGTGGTCTGGGCCCACCCGGCGGGCAATACCTCGGCCACGTAGTACGCCGCGGGCGCAAGACCAGAAAAGGCATATGTGCCGCTCTCGTCCTGCGGGGTGGCCGGGTCGTCGGAAAGCGTCACGGTGGTGGGCTCGCCGGGGTCTCGCTGGCCGTTCCAGTTCAAGTCAAGGTACATGGTCCAGCCCGCCAGCCCCGGCTCGCCGTCGTCTTGCACGCCGTCGGCGTCGCGGTCCTCCCATTTGACGCCGGCAATCCTATTGTCCTTCGACGCCTGGCCGGTGCCGCCGTAGGCCCCCTGATTGATCCGGCTGCCATTGGGGGCTGGCTCCAGCGCCCAGTCGTAGGGTTCCGTGGCGTCGGGCATCCCCGCATCGATGCACGGGCTGATAACGTCATCCACGCCCCAGGCGGCCGGGTCTTCCGGCGGCAGACCGGTCGCCGGGTCGTACCGCCCGCCGTTCGACTTCAGGTGGAAGTCTCCGGCAGACGCGTTGGCAAACAGCGGATCCGCGCTCAGGCTGTGTGCGTCCTTCCCGGTGGCCGCGTGCCAGGCTGCGAGGGTCGAATAGTGCGGGTGGACGTAGGCAGAGTCCGTCGCGTACAGGTCATTGTAGTCCGATATCTTGGGAAGGTACCCCTCGTCTACGTCTACGCAGTACCGCCCGGAGCCGTCCGCCCAAATGACGTTGTTGACCAGCACCCTGTCGCCATGATTGTAGTTTGATTTGACGCCGTACGTGCCGTTTCTGTAGATCGTACAGTTCTGGATGGTCAGATAGTCGCTCTGCGTCCAGACGCCAGCTCTGTCGTTGTTCCGCAACAGGCAATTCTCGATCGTCGCATACACGCTACCGTTCTGGACGAAAATGCCGCTCTGCGAATTGCCGGACGCCTCCAACCGGCTCAACGTGCAATGGTCGGCGAACTCAACGAATACGCCGTAGCCCGCGTTGGTCAACTTCATCCAGCGCTGGGGCCAGGGATGTTCCTCCGGCTTGCTGCACGCGGCCGTGGTGACGGTGACGTAGTCCGCTCCATTGAAGATGTCGAAAACGCGGTCCCACGAGTTCCGAGAAGGGCACGCGAGGGTTACACCGTGCGGCGAGGCCTCGAAGGTGACCGGGGCAGTGCTGTCGCCGCCGTCGGTGGTGCCCACGGTGATGTTGCCCGTGAGATTGTACGTCCCAGTGTCGATCCGCACGGTGTCGCCGGGCCCGAGGTCATAGAGGCCGACAATCTTCTGAATGCTGGATTGGGGCGTGGCGGGGGATACGCCGATGGCGCCCCAACGGCCCGGGGAAACGCACCACTCGTCGCTGGCGGTTGAACCATCGTTCACGTAGTAGGTGATGGGCCCGTGGAAGATGTAGAAGTCCCGCTGGCTCGCGTCCGTTACGGCCGGCTCCAAGTTGGAGGAGACCTTGATCCGATACAGACCGGAAGGATAGTCCGTGGAGGGATACGCGCTGACATCCCAAGGAAAGGCGCCTTTCTCGGAGGCGGCGTTGTCAACCGGGACTTCTCCGGCTCCCGGAATCTTGGTCCAGGAGCCGCCGGAGTCGGATGATACGCCGAGATTCACAGCGTCGCCGGCTTGCCAGCTCTGGCCAACCCAGGTCCAGCGGATTTCCTGAGAAGAGGCTCGGAAGATCTCGTCTCCGGTGGGCGCGTAGAGCCATAGGAGTCGACCGGTCGGGGAGGCCTCAGCGAGTTCGGTTCCGCCGTACGCACCCATGTTGCGTGCCCCTCGGCCAGCGTCGTGGAGGGGCGTCGAATTCGAGCCCGGTTCGCTTCCCGCGTCGCCGTACCCGGTGTCGATCGTGCAACTTCCGCTCTGCACGTGGAAGTTGGCACCACCTGGATCGACGAACAAGGGGTCTCGGTCGAGGCTGTGTGCGTCGTTGCCCGTGGCGCGGCGCCATTGCCCCAACGTGGACCATACGGTGCTGCCATAGTAGCCGACGTACGCGCCGTTGGTCACGTAGAAGTCGTTGTAATCTGATTCCACGATCGAGTCAACGCTTATGGCGGACTTGCCGGCCCGGGCCTCACAAATGACGTTGTTCCGGAGAGTGACGTTGCTGCAATAGGCGAATGCCACCGATCCCGTGTCGAACGCCCCAAGAATCCGCGATACGGTGGAGTTTTGCAGCGCCACGGTGTCGCTGTAAGAGACTCGAATGCCCGTCCCGTACCACTGGCCCTGGTACTGGAAGCCGATGTCGTGTACGAGACAGTTGCTGACCGTCGCGCTGTCTGCATGAGACAATTCGATCCCAACTCCAGTCTCACCCGACACCTCCAATCGGTCTAGCAGCAAGTGATCCGCGTAGTAAGCGTAAACGGTTGTCTCGCCTCCCTGGAGTGTCATCCACTTGTACGGCCACGCCCCGTGCGCACTCGGATCGCTGCACGCGGCCGTCGTCACGGTGACGTAATCAGCATCGTTCAGATGAAGTGCGTAGTCCCCGTCGTAGTGCGATCCTCGATTGATGGTGACACCGTGCGGTGAGGCCTCGAAGGTGACCGGAGTAATGGCGTCGCCGCCGTCAGCGGCGGTCACCTGGATGTTCCCCCCGGAGTAATTGCCGGTGTCGATGCAGACGGTGTCTCCCGGCTCCAGGTCGTAGGCGATCAGGACCGCTTGAACCGTGGCCTTCGGCGTTGCGGGACTCAGGCCGTTGCTGCCGTCGCTCCCCGCGGCGGTACACCACTCGTCGTTGACTGTCGAGGCGTCGTTGACGTAGTAGATTTGCCATTTCTCCCACGCGTCGGCAGCATCACCTGCCAACGTGTTCCCCGCAGTGTCCTGGATCCCGGAACCGGTCGAGGACAGCGTGAGGACGTAGTCGCCGTGCGTTGCCGTCAGACTGCTCAGCCCGGTCAGCGTCCAGTGGATGTTGTCGGTCGTGGAAAGGGTCTCGCCGCCGGTCAGCAGGTTGGCCCCGCCATCCCGGGTCAGCATCAGGTCGGCCAGGTCGAACCCGTAGACCGCCTTGCTAAGCACAATGGAGATGGTGTCAACGCCGGTGGTCCGCGGGTCGGGAGCGACATCCACAATGTCGGCCGAGGGAATCGCGGTGTCGATGACGATCGGCAGTGCCGGCGAATCCGCGGATTCGGGACTGCCCGGCTCGGTCTGCCGGGCGGTTATGGAGCGGGCGCCGTCGGCCAGGTCGTGCGTGCCGTCGGTGGTGACGGTGGTGGTCGTGCCGGTGGCGGTCGCGCTGCCGATGGCGGTGCCATCGGCGTAGATCGTCACCGTGGCCCCCGAGACGGTGCCGGAGACCGCAAACTGGAGCGTCTTGCCGGAGGTGCTGTTGTCCAGGCTCGTCAGATCGTCGGTGCTGGAGACGCCCGTGTCGCTGGCGGCCACGAGGTCCACGCCGGTGGGCGCGTCGCTGGCGCTCGTCACGCTGACTGTGGCATCGAACATGAGGTCATCACTGGTATAGGCCGACCATGTTCCCGTGCTTACTTTGTACCTATAAGAATGTCCGTACTGGTTTCCCGCCGGGACATCGGTTTTGTACCCGAAACCTTCAAGCGGTGACCCGGCAACGACCTGGTAACCTGCATAGAACGAACCGGAAACTTGAATGTGAGCGGTATCAATGTACATGGTCCTGAGAGCAAGATCAGCCGGCTGCCCGCTCCAATCGAAGATATCGGAGGTGTACAACGGCGAACCGCCGGCGTCCCAAATACGCACCACGATCTGCGTGTTTGCCGGGAAGGTGGTAGAAGTCCCTTGGGACACGATCCCGAGCGATTTGACTTCATATTGCTGGCCGGGAATGGGCAGATCGTACTTCACTGCCATCGGATACCCCGTGGTTGGGTAATTGGTGTAGGAGCCCTGGATGGTCGACGTGTGATAGGATAGAGTCAGGTCCGTCAACAACCGTCGCTCCTCCAGCGGCTCAAAGCGGTGGAGCCGGTGGCGAGTCGTGTGGCGGTGGTGAGGTTGCGACGCGCGACCGAGTTTGGAGTGTCGGCGGGTTGCGAGGCTCTTGAGACCGTCCAACAGGGTTGCCAGCGTGCCCATCGTGTTACCTCCCAGGGATTGAGTTGGTGAACGCTTGTGAAAAATGCCGAAGACGCTGAGAACGGCCGTCTAGTGGCCGTCCAACGATAGTGCTCTGTTTTGACCGCGGCACCCCCGTCGCAGAGGGGCATTGGTCCCCAAAGCCGACGATTTGTAATTGTGCCGATTACTGATGTCAATCACTTGGTGGTCAGCGGTTGGCCGACCTGCCTGGCGGGTTGGCCGAGTCCGATCCGGCCGGCCTGCCTCCGCGAGCCATGTCGGCGGCCTTCTCCAGGGCCAGGCACGTGTCGGCGTTGGTCTCCACCACGAACTGCTTGACCTTGAAGTCGCGCACGTGAAAGGGCTCGGCGCTGGCGAGGAAGTCCAGGATGGCGTTGGCCGCCTTGTCCGGGCCCTGGAACTTCAGGTATTGCACGGTGCAACTGAACTTCAGGTTGTAGCCCGTGCGGTAGACGCGCCCCTTGACGTTCCGGTCGCGGAGCAGGAGCACGAACCAGCGGGATTCGACCGGAGTGGTCCCGGAATCCCCTTTGAGGGCGTGAACAGTCAACAAGTGCTTGAGGTTCCGAAATGTAATCCGTTCGAATCGCTCCCACCGCCAATTTAAGGAGGGGCCTGCGGCCTGGGTCGACTCGGCCCAGACCACTGCGGCCGATGCGAGAATGAGGCCCGCGATCATCCTGACAGGACTTGTCTTGGTCATTTTCAACTCCTCAATTGCTTGAGCCGCGATTTCCGTGGGCCATGGCCCGGCGGTGGTTGTGCCGCGGGCATCCTTGGTCGATGGCGGGAGGAAAAGGGTGCCCCGCACATAGAGGGGCGTATCGGCATGGCGCACGAGTGGTTATACTGGCTGTCGCTGTGGTGATTCGGGTCGAGGCCCACCCGTCGTCGGCAAACTGACGGTTGGGCCCGCTCGGGTGCGGTCGGGAGGATATCCGCAAACGGCCGGGAGACCCGCCACGAGAAAAGCGGAGAGCCGGAAGCGGATAGCGGGAGAAGCCGCGGTTCGGGGAGGAAGTGCGATGGCTGGGGAGGGCTCGGTGACGCGCTGGCTGGGGGCCGTCAAGGAGGGCGACGAGGCGGCGGCCCAAGAGCTGTGGAATCGCTACTTCGCGCGGCTGGTGGCGGTGATGGGGTGGGGCGTGCCGGCGGGCTGAGACGCTCTTGAGACCGCTGAAGAGGACGGCAAACGTGCGCATGGCGTCACCTTCCTGGGATTGACCCAGTATTGCCGCGCCAACGAGTGGGAAACGTCCGAACGAACTATGAACGCGGCGCCGATCGCAACCATTTGCAGAGGGGGCTGCGGTCTAACGCGCGTAGTTGCACACTCCTCCTTCTTCGAGACCCAAAGGCGAACTGCCCGGTGCCGGCCCGTTCGACCTTGCCCGGATTATCGGGCGCCAGGCGAAAAAGTTGCGTGGAAAACTCGCGGTTGCCCATGGTGTCGGCGGCGACGCGGCGAGAACGGATCGCCTTCTCGGGTGTGCGAAGGCCTGGACAAAGACCGGCGCATGGGACGCCGAGGGGTGAATGGGGCGTGCATGGCGATTCCCCCTAATAGGGCTACAGCATTCCTCAAGAAGTGGGATGCCCATACTCTAATCCAGCAGCCACCGATGTCAACAGTTTTCCGTTGGCCTTCGCCCTCAGCCCGCCGCGGCCCGACGGCAATGATCCCGAGGTCCGGCAGCAACGCAGTTGCGCCGCTGAGCACCGAGCCCTGGGAGAGCATCAGGTCGGAGCCGCGGAAGGTGGGGCCGGGGACCGGGTTGGCTTGATGGCCGGCAAGGCATCTGGTCCCAAAGTCTGCTCCAGGTGGAATGCGTCGTGATGGACCAGCCAGTTCGTCAACGGAGACGCCCGGTCCGGAACGCGCTTCCTCCCGTTGTGTTTCGAGGAGCCGCGCCGGGCGGGGCCCGTTGGTCTCCGTCGCCAGTAGGTTTCGGGGTGTTGCATGTCGCGATCCTCCATCGGTCTCGACGGGCCCGCCTGTCCCCCCAGGCAGTCGATGCCCCCGGCTGCGCGACCTGCGGCAGTCGAGTTTTCTTGGAAACCGCAACATCTTGTGGTACAAGGCTTTCCGGCAGAGAATGTGGTTGGACGCGAAGAATTCGCGACCAGTTTCCGCGGCGTTTACAGTGCTAGGAGAAGGGGGATTCGGATCGTGGCCTTTGAGGACGCCGAAACGGAATCACTTCTGAACCTGGCTGAAAGCGGGGATGAGTCGGCCGTGCGCCAGCTCATTCTGCTCCACCGCGACCGTCTCCGCCGTATGATTGGCGTGCACATGGACACACGGCTGGCTGCTCGCCTCGACCCCTCCGATGTCATCCAGGAAGCGGCTATCGAGGTCTCTCGCAGACTTCCCGAGTATCTCAAGCGGCGCCAGTGTGCCTTCTATCCCTGGCTAAGGCGTATCGCCTGGGAGCGTTTGGTCTGCCTGCACCGGCAGCATGTCGAAGCTCGCCGACGTTCGGTCAGGCGTGAGATGGACTTGGAGGTGCAGTTGCCGGACGAGTCCGTGGTGCAACTGGCCGATCTGCTCCAGGCAAGCCAAACGAGCCCGAGCAGGCACATGATCCGTGAGGAACTGCGGCAGCGGGTCCGTGCCGCTTTGAGGGCTCTTGGGCCGCAGGACCGGGAAATCCTCGTGCTGCGGCATCTGGAGCAACTGACGATGAAAGAGATCGCAGAGGTGGTCGGGGTTACACTGTCCGCGGCGCAGTCTCGCTATCGTCGGGCCCTAGAAAGGCTGCACGGGCAACTTGGCGGCGAACCGCTGGAGGATTTCTGATGGCCGGACCAAACGTCACCCAAGGCCCCGATGCCGATCTGGATCGCCAGTTCGACCGTCTCGTCTGTGAGGTATCGGCCAACCTGGAAGCCGGACGCCCTGCCGGTCTCGATGCGTTGGCCGAGGCCTATCCTCAGCACGTCGAGCGCCTGTGCAAGCTGCTGCCTACGCTTCAGGCGATGGCAGAGCTGGGGCACTCAGTGACGGGCTCAAGGCCGGGAGTGCCGCGAGAGCCGGCAGGGCACGCCCTGACCAGCGGCGTGCTGGGCGACTTCCGCATCCTCCGCGAGATCGGCCGCGGCGGCATGGGGGTGGTCTACGAAGCGGAGCAGGTTTCGCTCGGCCGGCGGGTGGCGCTCAAGGTGCTGCCGTTCGCGGCAGTGCTCGACCCGCGGCAACTCCAGCGCTTCAAGAACGAGGCCCAAGCCGCGGCGG
>CAYGZI010000200.1:0-9029 GCA_964354245.1 uncultured Planctomycetaceae bacterium | reverse complement strand
GGTTATGCTTTAGCATATCCGCAGTTCCGTTATGCTGAAGCATAACCTACCAGGAAGTCTCACGTGACTGCTCCGCCCCGCCCGATGCGTCCGCTCAAGTGGCTTCGCCGGGCAGCAATTGCCGCCTGGACGGCGTGGCTGGCCAGCTACGCCCTGATGGCCTATCAGCTTTTCGCCCGGGTCATCCATCCGCACTACCTTCCGTTGGTCTTGCTGATGCTCACTGGTTGCGTGGCTGCGGTGGCGTCCGCGGGTTTGGGCCTCTGGCGCACGATCCGCGGGCCGGGGCGCCTGGCCGCAATGGGGTGGTTGCTCTTCGGCGCGATCCCCATCCTCCTTTGGGCAGCCCACGGCACGTATGCGATGAGCACCGTGCGGAGCCCTGGCAACCGGCCGATGGACTACCGCCTGAAACTCGCCGACGTGGGCGCCGCGGCGATGGCCGACGGCCTGACGCGGTTCGTGTATCCCAACCGCCTGGAGGGCGAGCACACGGTGATGATCTACGACGACAGTGCCGATCCCCAGGCCGACGTGGCCGAGATGGACCGCCACATCGAGCGCGTCGGGCAGGTTCTTGGCCGGCCCTTGCCGACGAGAGTCCATTGGGTCCGCGGCGGGCTCGTGGGCCTGCGTGGGGTCAGCCTCGTCGGCACGGCGATCTGCGGGGGCTTTGGCCCGCCGCAGGGCAAAGCCAAGGGCCTCAGCTATATCGACCGGCACGAGGCCGCCCACAACGTGCTCCACGATCAGCTTCCGGCAACCGCCTGGCCGCCCACCGTCCTTTACGAGGGCTGGGCCGAGTCGCAATCCGGGGAGTCCATGGCTCGCCGTGCGTGGGTACTGCTCCAGGAGCGCGGCGGCCGGCGTTCGGCCCTGTCCCTGCGACAACTCTTCTCGCCGGAGTGGTACAGCAATGGGGACGAGGCTGCCTACTTCCAGGGCGGGCTCCTGGTCGATTTCCTCCTCCGGCGATACGGCGGCGAGAAGCTCCTCGAGATCTGCGCCACCTGCCGGCCCCAGACCATCGCCGGCGACTGCCAGCGGGTCTACGGGATCGGCCTCGACGAGCTCGACGACCTTTTCTGGGCGGACCTCCGCGACCAGGCATATCCAAAGAGGCAGAAACGCCAGAAGAGCATCTCGGCCCAACTCGGCCTGCCCGAAGGCGGCCCAAACGACGAATCGGCCCGGCAGGAGTTTCTCGATCGCTACCCCAACGAAGTGGAGAAGCTCAAGGAGGCCTACCGGCACGTGCGAATGTCGGCAGCGCTGAAAGTCGAGTACGAACGATCGAGCGCTAAGGGGCCTGGCGGGTACGAAATGAAGTTGGAGATTGTCCGCGACGGAGACCGGGTCCGCCTGACGCGGCGCGAGGATGAATGGACTGTGATCGAAGTTGCGACGCCGCAGCAGTGCTTCTATCTGGCCAAGAAGGCAGGCGACGCCCGCTTCGAGACGCGATGGGCAAGGGTCGGCCCTTCGCGACGGTACGGATCGACGCTTGAGGAGATCCGGGCCGTGGCGCGGCAATTCGATGCACCATATCAGGCTGATTACGCCGACCTTCAGGAGCGGACGAGATTGCCATCCTTCACGGTCACCCGCGCCATCCGCTTGCAGGATGGCTCTCGGCGCCTCGTTCGCGTGTACTTCGAGTATGAGGAACCTGACGAGCCAGAGCCGATGCTCGAGGCCGGTTGGCTGTCTTTCCGGCCGGATGACTGCTGGGCACTCGATGCCTACGAGCTGCGCAGAAAGGGCTTTGACTCCTACCAGGGCAAACCCCCGCAGCCCTTCTTCGTGGTTTTCCAGGACACAGTCCGCTACCGCGGGCAACAGAATGGCATCCCGGTGCTCGAATCGGTCGAGCGGCAAGTCTTGGATGATGGCAAGCCGCGCTACACCGGGACCGTCCCGATCACAGAGGTCAAATTCGGTCCGGCCCCGGACGAGACGTTCGACTTGGCCTCGTTCGATGCGGAGCCCCCCGAGCCATCCCGCGTACCTGAAGAGGACATCTTCGTGCGCCTCACCCGCTGGCTGGTCTGGGCGACCTGGTCCTGCTCAGCGGGCGTGGCGATCTCGGCCGCCCTGCCGCTGGTCCGCTGGGGAATTGCCAGGAAGCGGGCGGAATAGACTTCCGAAGTCTTCGAGACTTCGGAAGTCTTCGAACCTCTTGGATCAGCGGCCGGGACGGTTGCGTCCGCCAGGTCTTCGGAGCACAATAGTCGGGTGGCCGCCAAAGCCCAGGGGTTGCAACCCCCGGGCTTTTCCCTCCGGCCGCGACCTCACGCTGCTGCAACAATCGAGAAAGGAGCCCTGCCGTGCCTGATCCGTCCCGCCGCGAGTTTCTTAGGACCTCCCTGACCCTGGGCGCCGGGCTGCTGGCCGCTGGCCGAGTGACTGAGCCGCTTGCCCGGGGAGCCGAGCCGGGACAGAAGATGTCCTTCGGGCTGGTGACGTACCTCTGGGGCAAGGACTGGGACGTGCCCACGCTCATCCGCAACTGCACCACGGCCAAGCTGCTCGGCGTGGAGTTGCGGACGAGCCATGCCCACAAGGTCGAGCCGAATCTCAACGCCGCCCAACGGGCCGAGGTGAAAAAGCGATTCGCCGACAGCCCGGTCCGGGTGGTCAGCATCGGCAGCGCCGAGGAGTTCCACCATCCCGATCCGGCGCGCCTGGCAAAGGCCATCGAGGCGACCAAGGCGTACGTCAAGCTCGGGCGCGACGTGGGTGCAAGCGGCGTGAAGGTCCGGCCCAATGACCTGCCCAAGGGCGTACCGCAGGAGAAGACCATCGAGCAGATCGGCCGCTCGCTGAACGTCGTGGGCGCCTTCGCCGCGGACTATGGGCAGCAGATCCGCCTGGAGGTCCACGGCGGCTGCGCCCAGATCCCGGTCATCAAGCGGATCATCGACATTGCCGACCACCCCAACGTCGGTCTCTGCTGGAACTCGAACAAGAGCGACCTGGAGGGCGAGGGCCTGGCGGCCAATTTCAAGCTGCTCAGGAAGCGGTTCGGCGAGACGGCCCACGTGCGGGCGCTGGACAGCAAGGACTACCCGTTCGCCGACCTGATCGCCCTGTTCGTCCAGACGGACTATCGCGGCTGGATCTTGCTGGAAGGCTCGGGCACGCCCAAGGACCCGCTCTCCGCGTGCATTGCCCAGCGGCGGCTCTACGACGAGATGGTCGCCGCGGCGCGGGCGAAACTCAAGTAGACCGGTCACCCCGTGACCGGCATCTGGCGTCACGGCCTAGCAGTCCGACACGCTTCAATTGGCGAGTTGGGTGGCTGGGGCAAAGTGAAGCATGCCCCAGTGGCCACGGACTGGGGCTTCGCTGCGCTCAGCCGCCAGCCACTCGACGGTCGGCTCCATTGCAGGAGGGTGAAGAGCATGGGCAAGATGTCCATGCTTCGCATCCGGTCGTCCCCCTGTCCGCGGGGTAATTCCGCGGTGTTTGCCTTCCCCTCCAAAGGAGGCTAGAATAGGGCGGGCCAGCAGTAGAAGCAGTTGTGACTCCCACCTTTGACGAATTCGTCCGTTCGCTGGTCGAGAGCGGTCTAGTGACCGCTGAGCAGGTCCACGGCTTCGTCGACTCCTTCCCTCTGGGCAAGCGGCCAAGGACCGCACCCGAGCTTGCCCGAGAGATGTTCCGGCAGCGGCTCGTGACCAAGTTCCAGGCCCAAGCCGTCTACCAGGGGAAGGTCAAATACCTCGTCGTGGGGAACTATGTCGTCCTCGACCGGATCGGCGGCGGCGGGATGGGTCAGGTCTACAAGGCCGAACACCGCAAAATGGAGCGGATCGTCGCCATTAAGATCCTGCCTCCCGGCACGACTCGTTCCCGGGAGAACCTCCTCCGGTTCCAACGGGAAGTCAAGGCCGTTGCCAAGCTGAGCCACCCCAACATCGTCACGGCCTACGACGCCGACGAGGCCAAGGGCTTTCATTTCCTCGTGATGGAGCACGTCGATGGCGGAAATCTGGCCGTGTGGGTCAGGCAGCACGGCCCCATGCCCGTGGACAAGGCGGTCGCCTGCGTCCTCCAGGCAGCCCGGGGACTCGAATACGCCCACAGCGAAGGCGTCATCCATCGCGACATCAAGCCGTCGAACCTGCTTCTGGACAAGCGGGGGATCGTAAAGATCCTGGACATGGGCTTGGCCCGATTCGAGCAGGCGGTGGGCGCGTCGGACGACCTGACCCAGAGCGGCTACGTGATGGGCTCGGTGGACTACATGTCGCCGGAGCAGGGCTACGACATGAAGGCCACGGACCAGCGGTCCGACATCTACGGGCTCGGGTGTACCTTGTGGTACCTCCTGACCGGGCGGCCCATCTATCCGGGCGAGAGCCTGGTGCAGAAGGTGCTGGCCCACCGGGAGCACGCGATTCCCTCGCTGCAGGCTCTGCGGAGCGACGTTCCGCAGAGTCTGGACGCGGTCTTCCGGCGGATGGTGGCCAAGAAGCCCCAGGACCGCCAGCCGTCCATGGCCCAGGTCATCGCCGAGCTGCAGGCGTGCGGCTTCTCGACGGGGCAACCGGGCAACGGGTCGGCCGGTGTCCTGGTTGCGGCGGAGGAGCCAGCCAACGGGCAGCCGGCCAAGCCCTCCGGCGCCGCCGCCCCGGTGCCCATTCCTTCGCTGATCGACGAGTGGCTGCTGGAGGAGCCGGCGGTCCTGTCGGAGCCTTGGCTTGCGCCCACGTGGCGCACCATCCAACTGAGGATGAAGCGGAGGCGGCTCTGGATTCTCTTGGGGGTGTTGGCGTCCGTGCTCCTCGCCTGGATCATCGTGGAGGGGATTCCGCCGTGGCGATCCTGGCTGCCCAAGCCTCAAGAGACGGCGCCGTCTCCGGGACCCGCCGGCCCGCCGGCGTGGATCGCCTCGGAAGGGGTCGTCGTGGTCGCGGTCAGCGAGCCGAATGCCGCGATTGAGGTCGTCGACAAGGACGACAAGGTGGTGGCCTCCGGCAAGAGCGACAGGGAGCCCGTGTCGCTGTTGGTCCCTCCCGGGACCTATCGCCTGAAGGTGGACAAGGAGGGGTTCCGGCCCTTGGCGGAGGAATTTACCGTGGGGCGGCGGCAGAGGCTCGAACTCAAGGCGACACTCCAGCCGCGCGGCAAGCCCGTCGCGGGGGCGAAGAAGGACCAGTGACGAAGGCCGAATGTCGAAGGAATGACCAGGCACGAAGCTTGAAGGAGGATTTCGTTCAGACCCGTTCGTGCTTCGTCATTCGACATTCCTTCGTCATTTGTCTTTCGACATTCGTCATTCCCCCTTGGCCAACTCCTCCAGCATCGCGACGGCCTGGTCCACCATGCGCTCGCCGGTGCCCGCCTCGGAGTAGCTGTGAAAGCCGGTCCAAAGCTGGTAGCCGCCGAGCTTGTAGGCTTCCCGGTCGCCCACGTACCCGATCCAGTCGTTGGCCAGCTCCACGATCACCGTGTGCTTGAAGGGCGAGTGGCGCTTGATGTCCAGGCCGAGCTTGGTGAAGAACTCGGCGGGCACGCCCACGATCGCCACGTCGCCGATGGCGATGGTCTGAATCCAGGTCGTCCGCTCCTGGCCTTGCTGCGGCGCCAGCTCCTTGCGCATCTTGCGGAAGACCTCGATCACGGACTCGGCACTGCTGCCGATCCGCTTCTTGCAGTAGTCGCTGACGGCCTTCTCCTCGGCGGCCTCGTCGAAGTGGCGGACTTTGAACACAAACGGCCGCTTCAGGGCCGAGAGCCTGCGGATCTCTTGCGGCTCGGCCTGCGCGAGCGTTTCAAGCACGGCCTTCTTGATCCGGTCGAAGGCCTGCTTGGGGCCCATGTTGTAGACGTGGGTGGAGCCGGAGGCCCCTTCCAGAAACACTGCCGTGCAACCCAGCCCCTTCTCCAACTCCTGCGCCGCCATGCCATAGAACGAAGGCGACCGCACGCCCGGCTTGAGCGTCCCGATGCTGTGCGACGAGTGGCCGAACACGAGGGCCTGGAGCTTGCCCGCCGGGCTGCGGAAGGCGAGCACGGGCAGGTCGGGGTCAAACGGCCCGGTCGGGCCCACGGCGTCGTCGCGCGGGCCGACCCAGTGGATGGTGCCGTCCTTCATTAGCAGCCGGCTGTTCATCCCCACGGTTGGCTCCGTGCCGAGCTTGAAGCAGAAGGTCGTGTCGGCCGTCGCCGCCTTGGCGTCGCGCACGGCCTTGACAATGCCGGCCTGCAATCGCCGGCAAAAGACCTCCGAGTGTCCGTAGCCGTGGATCCTGATGGTGCTGGGGGCATGGTGCGTGTGGGTGGCGTGAACCATCACGTTGGCCGCCGGGATGCCGCAGGTCCTTTCGATCTCCGCAATCGCCGCGTCGGCCAGATCGCGTTGGAACATCAGGACATCGCACGAGACGATCGCCACCGTGGCGGACCGCGGCTTCTCCACCACGAACGCCGTGGCGCGGAGCTTCCCCTCTTGCCCCTTGACGTAGCCGGGATGGATGCCGCCGGCGATGGGCATGGAGTCGTCGGCCTCCAGCTCGACGGCCGCGGCGCCGACCCGCAGGTCGGCGGCATCGGCATGGCCAATCGCCATCCCCACCGCAAACCATGCGGCGGCCAGAAACTTCATCGCGGTCTTCATCGTGGTGGTCCTCTCAAATGGCCGGAGTGCGGCCGGGAGCCCGGGGCGATCCGAGCCATTCCTTCGGACCGCCCTCCCCAGAAGGTATAATCGAACCGGGAGAGGAAGTCGAGAAGCCATACTGCTGGGTGCCTGTCGCTCGTCGCACGCACGGGGTATAATCGAAAGGAGGAGGTGGCGGCCATGCCCGTATTGGTGATTCCAGACGACATCTTGAAAGCCGCCGGGATCAACGAGAGTGAGGCGATGCTGGAATTCGCCTGCCGGTTGTTTGACGCCGGCAAGCTCACGCTCTCGTCGGCGGCTAGACTGGCGAAGGTGACGCGAGGCGACCTGGAGGACGCGTTGCTGGATCGCGGCATTGCCATCTACCGACCGCAGCCGTCGGACCTTGCTGAAGACCTCGCCACGCTCACGCGACTGGGAGTCTAACGATTGCCGATTGTCGTCAGCGACACGTCGCCGATCAGGGCCCTGGCCCATCTGGATCAACTGGATCTATTGCCTGCCCTCTTCGGGGAAGTGCTCATTCCGCCGGCGGTGGCGGCCGAGTTGGAGCGACCCCGGTCGGCACTTCCATCTCTTCTAGTACACGGGTTGCCATTCGTACGAATCCAGGCTCCGCAAGACTCCGCCCTCGTCGGCGAGTTTCTCGAAAGCCTGGATCCTGGCGAAGCCGAGGCGTTGGCGCTGGCGGTCGAGGTTCACGCCGACGCGATCCTCATGGACGAGGCCGCGGGAAGGGCCGTTGCCCGGGAGCGGGGACTCTTGCCCATTGGGGTTCTCGGTATCTTGGTGCGAGCAGCGCAGCGGGGCTTGGTCGGTCCCTTGGCTCCCCTGCTGGATCGTCTTCAGCAGGAGTTGGGCTTCTTCATTTCCGACGCCCTGCGAACCGCGATCTTGAAGGAAGGAGGCGAACTAGGGGAGGAAACGCGGCCCTGATGATGGAGTACTCGGTACCGGGCACTCAGCACTCAGTTGACGCGGATTCCCGCACAAACCGGACGATCTTCTCCCAGGACTCTCTCGGCGCCGTCTGCAAGACCATGTGCGGCGCAGCGATTCTCGCGACGACCACCTCCGGCTTTGCACGCCGGATCCGGTTCACCGCCCGGGAGCGAATGAGCCGGTCCTGCGCGCCTTGGAGATAGAGGACCGGAACCGCGATCTGCTCAAGCTCCTCGACCACGTTCACATTAAGGACTGCGCGAACCCGCGCCGCCAAGACGTCGTTGCGGACCAACCTCCGGGCTTCCTGGATCTTCACAAGGAGAGAAGCGTCCGCACCGGGACCGGCAACGAGCCATCTTAGCACGAAATCGGGCGGCCTCAACAGGAAAAGCGTCTTCCATGGCAAGAACCCGGTACAGCCGGGCACGGGCCTCGTGACGAATGTGGCTGCCAACACAGCAGCCTTCAACCTCCTTGGCCTCTCCGCCGCCAGCATCACGGCCAGCGGCCCCGAGAAGGATTCCCCCAAGATCACGAAATCGGAATCCTGCGGGAGTTGTCGGTCCACGAGGTGAAAGAGGTCCCGATAGCCCAGGAAACGGTCGCGCGGATACTCGATGACGCGCGGCACGATCCCCGGCGGGCACTCGCGCACGAAATCCGCAAACAGCAGTCCGGTGCCGTCAAGTCCCGGCAAGAGAAGGATCTCGATTTCCCCTTTGTCGCCCACCGTATTCTCGTTTTCGTTGCCGCCGGACGAGTCCCAGAGAAGCGGTCGAACCTCGCCTTGTGTCTGTGCTCGTTGTGTGGAATTACCGATTGCCGAACACCAGTTCCAGCGTGACGAGGGCAATGAACAGCGTGGCGGAAACGACGACGGCAGACCGGTTGACCTTTGCCTTGGACGGTCCCAAACCGAAGTATGGCCCTTGGCGGTGCCAAAGATACAAGCCCAAAGGCACGGTCGCCAGCCCCAACAGGATGCACATCCATCGCTCGGAGCCGTGGGCGAGCATCACGCCTGCGTCGCCGACGCGATCCATCCAGCCGAGGCCGATGTAGCAGCCGTTGGCGATCAGGCACGAGCCGGCAAAGAACCGAAAGAGGTAGACGCCGGGAGTCCGCAGCCATGCGGCGACGAGAAAAGCCAGGAGGGGGAGCAGCGTTCCGACCAAAGGACCCGCCCAAACAACGAAAAGGGGATGCGGATTGGGCTCCACGTCGGTCCGGGAAATGGTACACGGGTGGAGCACCACCTTGGTCACTTTCCCGCCGGTGAGCCAAGCCCCGGCTACGTGTCCCAGCTCGTGTACCGCTTGGAATCCCAGCCAGCAGAAGCCGAGGAAGGTGACGATCAGCACGGTTTGCTCGAAGCGTTTCATGGTTCGTTGGCAAGGCGAGCCAAGTCTCACCCCTCATCCCTCGCCCCTCATTTCACCAGCTTCCAGCCGTC
>CAYGZI010000199.1:0-9047 GCA_964354245.1 uncultured Planctomycetaceae bacterium | reverse complement strand
GTACTCGAACGCAAGCGCCTGCGCCGGCTGGCTGAGCCGCTCGCCGGCTGAAGCAGCGGCGCAGAGGAGCGCAAGCCACAGAGCCGCCGCGAGTGTCGTCGTCTTTGCGAAGCGCATCGGGTTGTCCTTCCTTGTCAGCAAGAGAAACGTCTGCTGGAGCCTGCGCGGGCCCTCACGCCGCACCCGCTGCTACCTGGCTCCCGAGCCCAGCGTGTCAACGGGGCCGGTGAATCCCGGGCCTCCTGCGCCGACGTAGCCGTAGCTGGCGCCGGAGGGCTCCGGGCTGACCCAGAACGCATAGAGCTTGCCGCCGCGGAGGTGGAACCGGAAACGCACCTTCTTCCCTGCCACCGCGGAGAGGTCCGCTGCCCCCGTCCACCGGATCGGCGCCAGCGTATGATCTCCCTGCACGCTTACGCATCGGTCCCGCGTGAACGGTGCGATCGGTTGGCCGCCGGCGTCCAGGATCTCGACCCTCAGCTCCCCTTGCGGCGCGTCCACGTTGACGAAGGGGTAGGCGCCCCGGAAGGTGACCACCCGCGTGGTCAAGGCGCCGCCGCCCGGTCCTGCGTCCAGGGAGGCGAACCCGTCGCGCCGCAGCGTGGCCAGGCCGGCCACGCGTCCCTTGCCCCGGGCGCTGACGTAGAAATACAGGCGGTCGCCCATCACCAGGCACGCGCCCGTTGCCGACTGGACGTTCGCGTAGTTCCAGTCCCCGGGGGTTTCCGAGACCGGGCAGAACGGGCGCCGGTCCGGCCGCGACCAGTGGAAGCCGTCGCGGCTGAAGCCCACGCATACCTCGTTGGGCTTCTCGCGTGGACCGGGCTGGCCCCGCCAGATCGTAAACATCCCCAGCATCAGGCTCTCGTAGCCGGCCGCGTCCAGGTTGTAGAGCTGGGGGTCGATCCGGTAGTCGGGCCGCGGCGGGTCGAGGCGATCCGCGCCGATCCAGAAGGGAGCGTAGTCCGGCTGGCCCGGCGTGCGCCAGTACGGCCCGCGCTCGAAGTCCTTCACTTCCCAGTAGCGGCGGGCCCGCGGCTGGCCCCAGCCGTGCCGGCAGCTCATCACCCAGACCTTGCGGAACGGGTTCCAGAAGAAGGTGCTGCGGTCGCCCCAGTCGCCGGTGTAGCCCGCGTGCCGCCAGTCAATCCCGTCCGCCGAGAAATAGACCCACCCCCGGCACCGGTTGTCGGCGACCACCGAGCGGGTCATCTTGTAGCGCTTCGACGGATCCTTCTCCTCCAGATCCAGCCAGACGCACTGCGAATCGGTGCTGCCCGGCAGCACGATCCGCCCGGGCTCCCACGCGATGCCGTCCTTCGAGGTCGTGTAGCCCGTGCCGCCGCTGCCGTGATACCACATCTTGATCCGCCGGTCCTGCGGGTCCCAGAAGACGCCGCCGCTAAACGGCATCCCGCCGGTGAAGACCGGGTTGGACGGGTGGTACTCTGCCGCGTGATAGGTCCGCTGGAGGGTCGTGCGCTCGACGAGGAAGTCGTCCACGAAGAGCTGTCGCCCCACGTCGATGGGGATCACTGCCGGCGGGTCCTTGAGATACGGCGGCTCGGCGATCGGCTTTCTGGCCTTGATGTCCTCCCAGTTGACCTTGGGAGGCCACTCGGCGGGCAGCACGATGCCGTTGTAGAGGACCTCGCCGGCGCGGGCTCCCGCGCCCGCTGCCAGCCATGCGACGACCAGGATTGATCTCCACGTCGGACGGTTCATGGAATGCTCTCCTCGGGACGTATGGAAGGACCCTGCCTCAGGATACCCTTCCGCGTGCAAAGAATTAAGGGGCCAGGTGCCATGCCCACGCTTGCGTGGGCATGACCGCTGATAGCTGATAGCCTCCCCCCTTTCCCGGCCGCCGCTTGCGAGATATCCTCAGGACGATTGCACCTTCACTTTTCCAGGAGAATCGCTATGCACCGTCGAGCCTTTTTGTCCGCCACCGCGGCCGGGCTGGCCGCGTCGGCCGCCGGACGCTACGCCCCCGCGTTTGCCGACGCCAAGCCCAAGCGCGTCGGCCTGATCGGCGCCGGTTGGTATGGCACCTGCGACCTCATGCGCCTGATCCAGGTCGCCCCCGTCGAGGTCGTCTCTCTCTGCGACGTCAACAAGACGAACCTGGCCAGGACCGCGAAAATGGTCGCCGCCCGGCAGCGCTCCAAGAAGACTCCCCGGACCTTCGGCGACTACCGCCAAATGCTCGACGAGAAGGACCTCGACATCGTGGAGATCGCCACGCCCGACCACTGGCACGCCCTGCCCATGATCGCGGCCGTCGAATCGGGGGTTGACGTCTACGTGCAAAAGCCCATCAGCGTCGACGTGGTCGAAGGCCAGGCCATGCTCGCGGCCGCGCGCAAGCACAAGCGAGTCGTCCAGGTCGGCACCCAGCGCCGCAGCACGCCGCACCTCGTCGAGGCCCGCGACCAGATCCTCCGCGAGGGAAAGCTCGGCAAGATCGCCCTGGTCGAGATCTGCTGCTACTATCACATGCGGGCCCGCGGCAATCCGCCCGATACGGCCCCGCCCGACTACCTCGATTACGAGATGTGGACCGGCCCCGCCCCCATGCGCCCGTACTGCTCGCTGCCCTGGCGGGCCTTCATGGAATACTCCAACGGGATCGTGGGCGACATGTGCATCCACATGTTCGACATGGTCCGCTGGATGCTCGGCCTGGGCTGGCCCAAGCGGGTCTCTTCCTCGGGCGGCATCCTGGTGGACCGGGAGAGCAAGGCCAACACGTCCGACACCCAGACCGCCAGCTTCGACTACGACGACCTGGTGGTCGTGTGGCAGCATCGCAGTTGGGGTGAAGCCCCCGACCCCAAGTATCCCTGGGGAGCAACGTTCTACGGCGACCGCGGCACGCTCAAGGCGAGCGTGATGAGCTACGACTTCACGCCGACCGGAGGCGGCAAGCCCGTCCACAAGGACGTCACTTACGAGCTGGAGCAATACCCGGAGGACAAGACGGAGCCGCGTCTGGAGAAGCACTGTGCCCCGGCGATCCGCCGCCACATGCTCGACCTGCTTACCTGCATTGAGAAGCGCGGCCGTCCGGTGGCCGACATCGAGGAGGGCTACATCTCGACCGCAAGCTGCATCCTGGCCAATCTCTCCCAGCAGCTCGGCCGCTCCCTCACCTGGGACCCTGCGGCCGGGCGCGTCGTCAACGACGACGAGGCCAACCGTCTCCTCCGCCGTCCGTACCGCGCCCCCTGGGTCCACCCCGAGCCGGGGAAGTATGCCTAGGGCTTGACCCCCACGGGCTTGCCCGTGGGTGAATGAGACTGAGCGGCTAGTCGCGTCCGCCGCCGGCCGTTTGGCGTGGCCCTCGCCGCCCTTTGGCGGTGACGGTTGACTTCTACGGCTTTTGCGTATATCCTTACGATATATGCGTAAAACGACTCCGATCGATCCGCTGATCAGCAAGACGACGCAGGGCCTGCTTGCGGCCACGGTCCTCCATCCCGAGCGGTCCTGGTATCTGAGCGACCTCGCAAGACACCTGCGCCGCCGCCCCTCAAGTCTCCAGAAACCGCTGGCGGACCTGGTGTCGGCCGGAGTGCTCTCCCGGCGCAAAGAGGGAAACCGGGTCTACTTCCAGGCGAACCCGGATTGCCCGTTCCTGCCCGAATTGCAGGGGCTCATGGCGAAGACGGTGGGGCTGGTGGACGTGCTCCGCGACGCGCTGGCTCCGCTCAAAACACAACTCCGCGTGGCCTTCATCCACGGCTCGGTCGCCGCGTCGCGCGAGTGTGCGGCAAGCGACGTGGATCTGGTGGCCATCGGTCGAGTGGGCCTCGCCGCACTATCGCCGCTCCTGGAGAAGGCCGAGCAGCGCCTTGGACGGCCGGTCAATGCCACCGTATACTCGCCCGAGGAGTTCGCCAGAAAGGTATCGGCGAAGAACCACTTCGCTTGTTCCGTGCTCCACAAGGAAAAGCTGTTTGTCGTGGGCAAGCCGAATGACCTGGAAGCAGTTGTTGGCCGAAGAGCGGATTGAGCCGCACTCGACGAGCAAGCGCGAAGAGCCTTGCGAAGTGTTTGAGACTTCCGCAGTCTAACGGCAGGAATCGTACGGTGGGGCGAAGTCCAAACGCGCTTTCGCGCGTCTTGCGGCGCGGTCGAGCCTTACGTCGGTGCCAGACCCCCTGGATTCGGGGGCGGTATTGTGTCGTAGGCCACTTGCTCCGCATAGGGTCCGGGATTACCATACGCATGTCTACCCCAGATGTGCGAGACAGGTGCGAGGGAGGGCGCGGCTTTCATGGCAGCGGAATGGTTCGTCAACCTGGCGGGCAGGCAACATGGGCCGGTGTCCACGCCGGAACTCAAACGCCTAGCGGACGAGGGACGGATTACTCCAGACACCCAAATCCGCAAGGGCGCGCAAGGTGCATGGTTTCGCGCCGTTCGGGTCCCCGGCCTCTTCGATACGGGAAAGATCGCCGGTTCGCAAGCAAACGCCGCGCCCCCTCCGGCGGGCCGCCCTCCCCCGTCACCACTCCGCGCGGACCCGTGCGCGTGCGTCCAGCCGGAACTTCCTCCACGCCTGCCCGCAAGCGAAAACGAAAGCAGTCGTGCGTCGACGACGGCGGAACGCGCCGTCGAGCAACCGCCGCCGCGCGCCACGACGCGACCCACCGTGTCGCGCAATCGAGTACCGTCGTACGTTTGGGGTATTGTCGCTGGCGTCGGAGTGGCCATTGTTGGGCTGCTTTGCCTCGTTCTGGTTTATTGGCACCGGCCGCTCGGAAACGAGGAAATCGTTGCGAGAGCCGGCCCGTCCGTCGCGCTTATCAACGGCAGATTCGCGAGTGGCACCGGCTTCGTCGTTCGGCCAGGAGTCGTTGCCACAAACAAACACGTTCTTTCGATGGAACTGGTCGGCGATGTGCGAGTACACTTCCCGTCGGCCCCTCTCGACAAGCGCGGCCCCTACATGGCAGACGTGTTGTACGAGGACCCGCTGAGAGACCTGGCATTCCTCGCCGTCGACGCCCCGCACCCGGCGCTGCAGTTGGCAGCCAAGCATTCGTTCCAGCGAGGGCAAGACGTCATCGTGATTGGCAACCCGGGGCTTAGCGGCGGAGTGGTCCTCGAGAACGCGGTAAGCAAGGGCGTCATGAGCAGTGAGGTGACACTGAACGGTAACGTGTATTACCAGTTGGGAATTTCCATAAACGCGGGCAATTCCGGCGGTCCTGCACTGGACTCGTACGGAAGGGTTATCGGTGTCGTTACGCTCAAGGCTAACGAGAAGGAGGGGCTGGCGTTCTGCGTCCCACTAACCGCACTTAACGACGCCTTGTCAACGATCGCGTCAATGAGTCAGAGAGATGTCTTGTCCGCTCGGTCGATGCACCGCGCTAGGGCTGTCTTTGCTCTTATCGCCCTTGCGGGTAATATCTACGGGTTCGGGATGGCGTCGTACATCGACGCGATGGAGGCGGCTTTGAAGGAGCGAGTCAGCGTCGATGTGGGCTTGGACGTTGCGCGCCGTCAGATTGAGAGGCGTATGGCGGCGTTCGACGAGGTGCTCGTCGGCAGATTGACGGGCGAAGTATCGAAGATCAGCACCGACACGAGCCTTCCCGATTCCGTTCGGCAGAAGTTCGTTGACCTATGGACGAATTATCTGGAACTGAAAGGTTACGTCGAGAACCCGCGCGGGAATCTCGTCACCTACCGCGCGAAGTACCGAGAACTTAGCGACAAGCACGACCGCCTCGCGGAGAGCCTAAGGCTACTTCTTGGGGTGCAGGCCGGCGAGTGACGCCCTGTGCGGGGCGTGCAGCCCATGAACGCGCGAGGCGGTCTCGCCGAAGAGAGTTGAAGTGACATTCATGGACGATACGGAGAGAATGTTCCAGCGCAAGATAGATCGGCTCTTCCAACGCGCGCGAGAGCAGTTCTTCCCCAGTTGGGATTCAGAGCGGCAGTGGGAGATCGTGGCCGGTCGGCGTAGGAGACATAGGTGCGAATCGGGTTACTGCTCGTCGAGAGACAAGCGGATTTACATTGCGATTGACGAAGTGCCCTGCCCTGACGATGGCCTTCTCGCGCTCATTATCCATGAAGTATGTCATGGCGTGTGCAACTGCGGCCACACGGAACGCTGGCTGGAGGAGATGGAGAAGGCGGGAAGGGCCGCAGAGGACCTCAACGAGCCAGCGCTAGCGCGCAAGATATATGGCAGCGCGTACGCGGAAATCCCGTGCAACAGGAGATGGCGGGAGAAATGGTGCAAGCGCCTTTATCCGCTCATCCACGAAGCACGGTAGCCGTTCTCTTGCCGCCCCGGGTGGCATTGCTTCGCGCGGCGCAGCCGCGCTCTAGCCATGCCCGGCGGGCGCGGACATGCTCATTGCGGCGCTCCGCGTCGTGAGAACATGCCACCCGGCGGTCTGCCGTGTCGTAGGACGGATCTTCAATCCGTCCCGGACCCGGGGCGGATTACCAATCCACCCTACAACTCGCGCGGGTGGCTCTGTTTGGCCGTGCGCATACGGAGCGGCGTGCCACGGCTCGGAACAACCCGTGCCGTGGCGGGGCCGCAGCGCGGAGTTGCGCGGGCGCGGGGGCTTGCGTTGCGGCGCGCGGGCCGTGGGGCACCCTTGCCAACCTGCCGCAACGTCCCGGACTCGCAGTCTCTCCGGGCAGGTTGGCAACCTGCCCCACTGTCCAAGACTCCCGGTGCGGGACAGCGGCGTCCCCTCACCGTGCGGCCCGTTCCCAAGGATCCGGCCGACAACGGGCTGGTATTCGTGACCAAGTACGGGCACCGCTGGACCCGCGAACACGGCGACAAGCACCTCCCCATCGACTCCGTAGGGCCGGAGTTCGGCAAGGTGATCTGCGAATTGGGCCTGAAGCGGCCGGGCGTGGGCTTTTACGCATTGCGGCATGCGTTCCGCACGGCGGCCGATGGCACCAAGGACTTCACCGCGATCCGGGTCATCATGGGCCACGCGGACGGTAGCATCGACGCGACGTACACCCACGGGATCGACGACGCCCGGCTCGTGGCCGTAGCCGAGCACGTGAGGCGGTGGTTGTTTGGTAATCCAACCGAAGGAGAACTGCAATGACCATGCGTAGCGAAGAGGAAATCCGGGATGTTTTTTTGAACCTTGGCATGAAAATAAACGAGAAGGGCGTTCAATTCGACGTTCAAGCAGCGGACAATTTCCAGTATGGGCTCTTCATGGGAAAGCTGACTGCCCTCGGTTGGGTGCTTGGCGTTGACCGTAGCAGTGGGGACATGGGAAGCCATTATGACTACGAGGATTTCATTTTGGAGCAACGGAGCAGGCTAGTCTCTAGCAGCAGACCTGCGGGCGTGTTCTGCCGGAGCTGTTCGATCATCTGCCGCGTGGCCGCTTCGACGGCCTCCTGCCAGCGGCCCGATCCGAAGCGTTCCGTGTATGGCCGGTTGCGGTAGGCGAAAATGATGCCCCGGGAGTTGTTCACCACGGCTCCGCCGCCGTGCTGGTCGAAGGCCCCTGCGACATCCCGGGCCGACCCGCCTTGGGCCCCATATCCGGGGATGAGAAACCAGGTGTGGGGCATTTCGCTGCGAAGCTGGGCTAATTGTTCAGGATAGGTTGCCCCGACCACGGCCCCAACCGCCCCATAGCCGCGAGTGCCGGCGGTTTTCTTGGCAAGCCCCTCCACATACGCCGCGACGTGCTGATACAGGGGGCGCCCGTCGGCCACGAGGTCCTGGAACATCCCTCCGCCCGGGTTGGATGTCTTCACAAGGACGAACACCCCCGCCCCCCGCTTTTGGGCTACCTCGACGAACGGCTCCAGGCTGTCGGCCCCTAAGTAGGGGCTGACGGTCAAGGCATCGGCCCCCCAAGGGCTCTGTCCGTCGCGGCCCAGGATCCCTTCGGCATAAGCCTGGGCGGTGGAGCCGATGTCGTTGCGTTTTCCGTCGAGGATCACCACGAGGCCCTTTTCCTGGGCGTATTGCAGCACGCGCCCCAGGGCAGCCATGCCTGGCGGGCCGAGCTGCTCGAAGAAGGCGGCCTGGGGCTTGACCGCGGGAACCAGGCTAGCCACCACGTCGATCACCTGGCAGCAGAAACTCTGCACGGCCGCTGCCCTCTGGGCCCAATCGGCGGATTCCCGGTCGGCAAGGAAGCCCTCGGGCAGGAGGTCCACCCGGGGGTCGAGCCCCACCAGGACCGGGTTTCCCCGCTGTCGCACCGCGGCGTCGAGACGGTCTGGGAAAGAGAGCAAGGCAGGATTCCTTTCGGTCGGGAGGAGCCAAACCGGCTGGGCCCATTGTGACCGGTTCACGGCCTGCGTGCCAGCGGCGTGCCGCTGTTGGGGTGACAGTTGCACTGTCACCCCTTGAACGGTCCTGGACTCTGCGGCGGCAGGACAACAGCCGCCCCGACCAACTCCACACCTTGGCAATGTCGGACGACCAGGGGTCCAGGTTGCAGCCGGCCCCGGGATGTGCGATACTAAGAGGCGCGGTGGGGCGGCCGCACGCTGAGTGCGGGGCGTGGCGCAGTCTGGATTAGCGCGCTTGCTTGGGGTGCAAGAGGTCGAAGGTTCAAATCCTTTCGCCCCGACCTGACGTAAACCTAGCCGAACCTTGGAGATAAGGTACCTGCCGGTGGTCGGCAGTGCGGCCCGTAAGTCAGAGCGAAAAAGGGGTAGGACTACCCCTCTCTGAACGAAAGGACCGCTGCCATGACCACCTCGACCCGCAAGCCCCCGTCCTACCGCCTCCACCGAGGCTCCGGCCAAGCGATGGTCCAATTCAAGGGCTATCGCTCGTATCTCGGGAAGTATGGGACGCCCGAATCCCGAGAGCGTTACGAGAGATTCCTCGCCGAAGTCTGGACGAGGCCCACCCCCATCCCCGCCGCAGACCCTAGCCCCCGGGGTGAGCTGCTGATCGTCCAGTTGGTGGCCAGGTATTGGGAGTTCGCCGAGGGGGACTACCGCAAGGATGGTGGGCCCTCTCGTGTGACTGTGTAATGAACTTGAGCGGATGTAAGTCTTGTGGTAAA
>CAYGZI010000198.1:0-9103 GCA_964354245.1 uncultured Planctomycetaceae bacterium | reverse complement strand
CGCGACCGCCGGTCGCGGTCCCGTTCGGCGCGACCGCCGGTCGCGGCTTTATGATAAGAGCATCCCCTATGAAGTGCGCAGCCTGGGTGACGTTGTCTTTCGGATTGGCTCTGGCTGCCCTCGTGGGGCTCGCCGAGCCTCCGGCCAAGAGCGGATCGTCCGCGAAGGACCAGGAGCCAACCAAGAAGAAGGCGCCCGTCGCCGATAACCAAGCCTGCTTCGTCTGCCACGCCAACTTCGACGAGGAGGAAATGGCCGACCAGCACGCCAAGGCCAACGTCGGCTGCATCGAGTGCCACGGGCCGTCCATGGCCCACCGGAACGACGAGAACAACATCACGCCGCCGGACCGCATGTTTCCCAAGGAAGCCGTCGACCCGGATTGCGTCAGGTGCCACGACACCCACGATGCCCCGGCCCGGAAGGTCATCGCCCGCTGGCAAGAGCGATCGTTGGGCAACAGGGACCCCAAGGAGACGGTTTGCACCGACTGCCACGGGGAGCACCGCCTGGCATACCGGACGGTGCGGTGGGACAAGAAGACGGGCAAGCTAGTTCCCAATGCGGCGCGGGCCCAAGCGGCTACAGAGGAAACCAAGCCCAAGATGCCGCAGAGCCTGTGACGGGGTGACTACTCCACCGGTGGAAGCGGGCGCAGAGGGCGGGCCGCTTCGCTGCCGGTACGAGGCGGCGGCCGCACACCGCTGTCGGACGGCAACGGAGGATCCGGCGCCTCGTCGGGGAGCGGGGCCTCGGGCGCGGGCGACCTCGGCTCGGCCCTTTCCGGCAACGGGGGCTCCTCGCTGACGGTCGGAAGCGGCGTGACCGGCGGCGGAAGCGGCCGCACGCCCGCCGGCTTCTTCCAGCCCGGCACACTCTGCGGCCCGGCCCGCGGGCCAGCCGGCGCGTCGGGACTCACACTGCGGAGGATCGGCGGCTCGGGCGCCGCTCCCGGGCTTTCCGGACCGGCTCCTTGCGGGACCATCGGCAGGCGGGCCATTTGAGCCGGCGGCAACTGATTGCCTTCCAGGTGCTGAAGCCAAGCGCGGGCCTCGGTCATCCTCGGGTTGAGTTGGATCGCCCTGGCGAACAGGGCGGCCGCGTCCTTGGACCGCCCCTTGTACTGGAGCAGATAGCCGAGCTTGTAGCACGCCTCGGCCTCGCCGTAGACGGCCGCAAGCTGCGACATGGCCTTGTCGGGCCGATCCATGTCCACCAGCAATGCGGCGAGATTGTTGCGATAGAGCGGCCGGTTGGGCTGCAACTGGATCGTCCGCTCCAGCGCCCGCACGGCCTCCTCGCTCTTTCCCGTCCGGGCGAGGAACAAGCCCAGGTCGTTGAAGACCGCGGCTTCCTTGGGATTCTCCTTTGCCAAGCTCAGGTAGAGCTGCAGCGCCTCTTGGGCCAAGCCTTGCCGGTCCTTGAAGCGTGCGTAGTTCAACGCGGCCGCCACGTTCTTGGGCCACAAGTGCAGGGCCTGTTGGTACGTCCGGTCGGCCATGCCGGGGTTGCCCGATTGCTCGTAGAACCGGGCGATGGATGCGTAGAGCTCCGGAGTGGGCTTGGCCTTTCTGGACAACTGCGTCGGGTCGTCGCCCGCGGGGATGGGAGGCGCGGGGGTCAGGGCTTCGGTGACTTTGTTGACTCCTTGTTTGACGGCCGACGCCGAATCGGAGAGGATTCCGGAGGTCCATCGCACCGCCGACGGATCCTCACCGTCTTCGGCGCTGGCCACCGCATTGACGACCGGCTGAGCGGCTGCAGTCGCCGAGGTCGAAGCCTGCTTGGAGGCCCGAGCTTCCGGGCGGAGTTCTGGCCGGGCCGATGTCCCAAGGTCTGACGCTGGCGGATTCGCCTTGCGATCCGACAATCCCGCGCATCCCCCAAAACAGGCGACTAGCGTTGTCCCCAGGAGCCAGAGAGCGAGTGGACGCTTTCTCACCTTAGTCCTCCGTGACCGGGACACTGCCTCGGTCTAGTGATCGACCGGGAAGGGATCGGTCCTGCAACCGAATTGGAGGATTAGAGAAGTTTTGTCGATTGTGGCGATTGTGCAGCCCCCTGGTTGTCGGGCCGACTCCGGGGAATCGCCTGGACTACTGCTTCGCGTTGCCCCCACTGTTGCTGCTCGTGTCGGGCAGGTACATCTTGTCCGGCACCGAGACCTGGAACCTGCGGCTGACGGCGCCTTCACGAACCGGCGGCCAACCGGCCGGATAGCCTGCCGGGCTGATGCTGGTCTCCACTATCGGGGGCACGCTGCCATCCAGGGTGACTTTGGCCGCGTACTGCTGGACGGCGTTGACCCGGGCCGCCGTCTGATCCGGAGTCTGCCCTTTGCGCACGTAGAGCGTGCGATGCGGGGCGGGCGCCTCGTTGGCGATCCGGCGGACGACCGCCTGCCCGGCCTCGGTGAGATCTCCGGTCTTTTCCTGGAAGTAGTAGTCGGCCAGAAGGTTCTGACGCCGCCATCCGTTCTGGACCATGATCTCAAACGGTTCCCGCTCGGCCTGACGGTCAGCGCAGTAGTAAGGGTATGGCCAGCGGTTGTTCTGACGGGTCTCGTCCGCGATGTACTCGAGGAACGGGCGGGCGGGTTGACAGGAAGGCGGGTCTTGAGCGTTGGCGCACGCAACACCCGCCACCACGGCCAGAAAGGCGACTGCAAACCGGGGCATCGCGATCGAGTCTCCAGAAGAGGAACAGCCGAGAGCCACTGCCCTCGGGGAGTATCGGCGGGCGGGTGAGCGGGGCACCACGAGTTCCCACGCGACCGATCTACTCTGCCTGGATTGCCTATTTTGACGCAGACATTGCGGGGAAGAGGTTCTTCGACATGTTCACGGCGGCGGGCCCCACCAAGATGACGAAAATGCCAGGGAAAATGAACAGTACCAGCGGGAAGATCAGCTTCACCGCGGTCTTGGCGGCCTTTTCCTCGGCCAATTGGCGGCGTCGGGTCCGCATCGAATCGCTCTGAATGCGCAAGGCGTGGCCCACGCTCGACCCGAACTTGTCGGACTGGATGAGCACCGAGGCGAGGCCCCGCAGGTCGGCGACGTCGTTTCGTGCCCCCAGCTCGTGGAGCACTTCGGCGCGCGGCCGGCCGACTTGGAGCTGGAAATTGGCCAGAGCGAACTCTGCGGCAATGATGCGATAGGTCTTCTTCATCTCCTCCGCGACCTTGCGCATTGCCTGATCAAGGCCGAGCCCCGCCTCCACGCAGACTACCATCAGGTCCAGCGCATCGGGAAGTCCCAGGAAGATGCCCTCGCGGCGTTTCCTCCCGATGGACCAGACGACGATGTCGGGCAGATAGAAGAATGCCCCGGCGCAGAGCACGCTGATCACAATGCCCTTCTGGCAAATGCCGAAGACGGCCAGCAGCAGGGTGCCGCCAAAGAGAAGCCCTACCATCAGCCCGATGAACTTCAGTCCCAGGAAGATGCTGCCGGCCGACTCGCTGCGGAAGCCGGCCGCGGAGAGTCTGGTCTTGAGCTTGCCCAGCTCGGCCTCGCTCTTGGGCCCCAGGCTTTTGGCCAAGGCGGGCGAGGCTCTCTCCATCACCTTGGTCATGGCGCCGGTTTTCTTCAGCGGGGAGGCCTCTTCCAGGGACCGCCGCGTGCGGGGCTTCTTCAGCTCGTCCAGGCGCTCCGTTGCCCGGGATTTGCCGGACGCCAAGAGCTCCATCACCCACCAGGCCAGCGCGGCGAACCCGCCAAATACGGCCAACGGAACGAGCGTTTCGTAACTCACCAGTTCGCGGGGGATCACGGCGTTACCTACACCTTAATGTTGACGATCTTGCGGATGGTCAGGGCACCGAGGATCTGGAGGAAGACGGCCACGGCCAACATCTTCTTGCCCATCGGATCGGTGAACAGCACCATCACGTATTCGGGGTTCAACCGGTACACGGCAAAAAACAGCACGACGGGCAGGCCCATCAGCACGACCCCCGAAAGGCGTCCTTCGCCGGTCAGGGCCTGGACTTGCCCCCAGATCTTGAATCGCTCGCGGATCAAGCTGGCGATCTTGTCGAGGATCTCAGCCATGTCGCCTCCGGTCTGACGCTGAAGGATCACGGCCGTGGCAAAAAACTTCAGGTCGAGGTTGGGCACCCGCTCGGTCAGCGCGTCCAGCGATTCTTCCCACGGAATCCCCAGGTTCTGCTCCTCAAAAACGCGGCCGAATTCCCTTCCCAGCGGCGGCGCCACCTCGGACGCCACCATGCCGATCCCCGCACCCAGGCTTTGCCCGGCCCGCAGCGCCCGGGCGAGCATGTCCAGGGCGTCCGGGAGTTGGACGGCAAAGGCCTTCAGCCGCCGCTTGCGCCGCCAGAGCAGCCAAAAAAGCGGCAGGAACGCCATGAACAGGCCGACCGGCACGAGCGCCGCGACGTGGACGCGGGCCACGACGCCCAACACCGCCCCGCCCGCCCCCAGAATCAGCGAGATGGCCGCCAGCCGCGCCGGCGTCAGTTGCGTGTCGGCCTGCTTCAACAGGCGGTCGATGTCGCCAAAATGGTTGAACAGGCCCTCCATGAGCCCGGGCGAGTCGTCCAGCGGCTCGGAAAGGATGCCGGCCTGCCTGAGCAGCCCATCCTTGGCGGCCGCGGGAGTGTTCAGCCCGGTCAAGAGGTCGAGGCGGTCTTCCACCCGCGAGTGCGGCTTCTCGCGGAACGCCACGGTCGCACCGAAGACCAGTGCAGCCACTCCGACAAAGGCAGCGACGGCGATCAAAATCGGGCTCATGGGACGGCTCAATCCTCCAACATGACGCGTTGACGGAAGGCGCTGGCCGGCAGCCGCACGCCGGAGGACTCCAGCCGCGGCATGAACGTCGGCCGGATCCCGGTGGCGATGAACCGCCCGTGGGCCCGGCCGTTCTCGTCCACGCCGTCCTGCTCGAATTTGTAAATGTCCTGCATCACCACCGTGTCCTGCTCCATGCCCACGATCTCGGTGATGTGCGTGATCTTGCGGCAGCCCCCTTGGAGGCGGTTGGTCTGCACCAGCAGGTCCATCGCGCTGGCAATCTGCGTGCGCATCGCCTTCAGGGGAAGGTCGAAGCCGGACATCATGATCATCGTCTCCAGGCGCGCGATGGCGTCGCGGGGCGTGTTGGCGTGGAGCGTGGTCATCGAGCCCTCGTGCCCGGTGTTCATGGCCTGGAGCATGTCCAGGGCCTCGGCGCCGCGGCACTCGCCGATGATGATCCGCTCGGGCCGCATGCGCAGGGCGTTCTTGACCAGGTCGGTGGAGCAGATGGCCCCCTTGCCTTCGATGTTGGCCGGCCGCGTCTCCAGCCGCACCACGTGATCCTGCTGCAACTGGAGTTCCGCCGCGTCCTCGATGGTCACGATCCGCTCGTTGCTGGGGATGAAACTGGAAAGCGTGTTCAGCAGCGTCGTCTTGCCGGAGCCGGTCCCGCCGGAAATCACGATGTTGAGCCGGGCCTTGATCGCCCCTTCCAGGAGCATCACCATCTCCGGCGTGAAGGCCTTGAAGTTCAACAGGTCTTCCAGCTTCAGGGGATTGGTGCCGAAACGGCGGATCGACACGCAGGGGCCGTCCAGCGCCAACGGCGGAATGATGGCGTTGAAGCGCGAGCCGTCGGCCATCCGGGAGTCCACCATCGGGCAGGTCTCGTCCACGCGCCGGCCCACCTTGGACACGATCCGGTCGACGATCTGCAGGAGGTGCTGGTTGTCGCGGAACGTGACGCTCGTCTTCTCCATCTTGCCGCGGCGCTCGACGTAGACGTTCTTCGGACCGTTGATGAGGATGTCGCTGACCGTGGGGTCCTTGAGCAAGACCTCCAGCGGTCCCAGCCCGAAAGTCTCGTCGAGCACCTCGTCGATCAGCCGCTCGCGCTCGTTGCGGTTCAGCAGCGAGTCTTCGGTGTCGCAGAGGTGCTCGACGACCAGGCGGATCTCGCGGCGGAGGACGTCGCCCTGAAGGTCCCCGACGCGGGACATGTCGAGCTTGTCCACCAGCTTGGTGTGGATCCGCTGCTTGAGCTCTTCAAAGCTCTTCTCCTTGGGATCGCCGGACCGCGCGGCGGCCGGCTTGAGGGCAGAGGAGAGATCGCGTACCGGAGGCACTGTGCTGCAATTCCAGGGAAATGAAGGAAGGCTGACCTACCCGAACCACCCCGCCGGCGTCGTCGGGGACGCCGCCACGCCGCCCTGCAAAGCATAGCTTATGCAAAGGGGACACGGCTCCAACAGGGCAAGGGCGTTGCCTTTCGGCAACATCACCCGGGCGGTGGCCTTGCAGTCCGGCGCACGCTCCCTCAGAATGATCCTCCGGGCCGAACGGCGGAACAGTCGCACCAACCGAGGGCTCGCGATGCGGACCAGGCAGTTGGCAGGAGCGTTAGTGCGGGTGGCCTCGTCGGTGTTGATTGCGGGCCTTTTCCACGCCGGATGGCTCGCCCTGTTCCTGACGCTATTTCGTACCGGCCCTTGGCCGGTCAGAGGCGTTCTGTGGGGGATCGCTCCGGTCATCACGGCCGCCGGTTTTGCAGTGGGGCTCCTGGCGGCCGCGAGGCCGACCGGAGCATCGCGACCGGCGCCGCTCCGGACCTTTGTCTGGCCTTTGGCCGGGTGTACACTTGGAGCCGTGTCGGTCGTCTGGATCGGCCCGATGTTCATCGGCTTTGGCATGTTCCTCGGCGGGACGGGCAGCGTCGTCTTGCGGGAGATCGTCGGGTACAGTCGGGCACGGCGCGGGTGAGAATCGCGAAGGGAGCGTCGTATGTCGAAGGGTTGCACGTTCAAGCGGTTTTGGTTGTGCGGCCTGATGCTGGCCGCGTGTGCAATGGTCGTAGTGCTCGGGCAGGCTATCGCCCAGACCAAGGACGGCATCGACTGGGACAAGGCCAAAGCGATCCGGCAGCGGATGATCCAGGGTGAGCGTCTCACCGATCAGGAGCGGACCTACCTCCAACGCGCACGGGAGGCGATTCAGGCCAAACAGAAGCCCCGTGCGCCCGAGCCGTTGAAGCCCCCGGTCGGATTGAAGCCGCTGACGGACATGACCGACGACGGCCGGTACAAGGGCCAGGACGGCGGGCTCTACGGCGGCGGCAAGAACGTCCCACCCGAGAAGCACCTCCGAGCGGCGCTGCAAGAGGCGAGGCAGATCCGGCCGCTGGATCCGCAAGGATCGCCCGCGGACGACGGCCAGATCGGATTCATCGCGGTCGGCATGTCCAACACGACGCAGGAGTTCTCGGCCTTCGTGCCGCTGGCCAACGCCGATCCGGCCAAGTCTCCCAAGGTCCTCATCGTCGATGGGGCGCAGGGAGGCATGGACGCCCGGGCGTGGGCGGAACCGGAGAAGCTCAACCGGCCGAAAGCCCCCAACCCGTGGGCTGTGCTCGATCAGCGGCTCCAGCGGGCGGACCTATCGCCCAAACAAGTCCAGGCGGCGTGGGTGAAGCAGGCCCGCATTGCGCCCGGAGCGATCGGCGAGTTCCCCAAACACGCCGAGGAGATGAAGGGCCACATGGTCGCGATCCTGCACAAGCTCAAGGAGCGATTCCCGAACCTGCGGATCGCTTACCTGTCGAGCCGGATCTACGGGGGCTATGCCCGGACGCCGCTGAATCCCGAGCCCTATGCCTACGAGTCGGGGTTCGTCGTCCGGTGGCTGATCCAGGACCAGATCAAGGGCGAGCCGTCGCTTAACTGCGATCCGACCAAAGGGTCGGTCAACTCGCCGCTCTTGCTCTGGGGGCCGTACCTTTGGGCTGATGGGGAGAAAGGCCGGAGGATCGACGATCTGGTCTGGTTGCCCGAAGACCTGGCCGGGGACGGGACCCATCCGAGCCAGAGCGGAAGGCGCAAGGTCGCCGGGCTGCTGCTGCGGTTTCTGAAGACGGACCCAGTGGCCAGAGTGTGGTTCACCGTGGGGCAGGTCGGCAACCTGCGCCGCGTGGATGGCGGCCCGCAGAGCCTGCTCAACCGGCAGAACCGCTAAAGTCGCTACCACCGGCAAACCGAAAGAACGACCTGGGGTGTGCCCACTGCGGGACGCGGCGGAGCGCCGCGCCCATCCACTTGCGCCGGTCTTGGTGCGGTCTCTGGCTGGGCCAAGCACTCCAAGGGGGGGTCGTGGTCGCGTCTTCGCGTTGTCTGCGTGTTTGGGCTGTTGCCGTGGCGTGCTTGCCGGCGGTGGTCATCCTCCTGGCCGGGTGTACTCGCGAACGCTATTGCCGGCAGGCCGACCAGGAAGTGAACAGCCTGATCGCGGAGAAATCCAGCGACCCGCGGTGGTGCGCACCGCCCAATTTCACCGTGATGATGGACCCGCGGAGCCGCTATTACGACCCCTGCGACCCGATCCGCCCGCCGATGCCTCCGGACGATCCGGCCTCCCACGTCTTCATGCACTGCGTCGACGACATGAAGGGCTGGCGGCGCTGGCATGCCAACGGCGACCGCAGCACGCTGGAGAATCCCGACTGGCGCCAGCGGATGCGGGAATACGCCGGCGTGACGGAGGACGGCCGCGTCATGCTCTCGCTGGAATCGGCCCTCCGGATCGCCTACATCAACTCGCCCGACTATCAGGACCAGTTGGAGACCTTGTATCTTTCGGCGCTGGACGTCAGCACGGAGCGATTCCGCTTCGACGTGCAGTTCTTCGGCGGCACCGGCACAACCTTCACCCACCAAGGCCGCCTCAATCCCGGCGGGGAGCGGAATACCCTGGGGCAAGACGTCGACTTCCAGGTCCAACGCCAATTCGCCACGGCAGGCGAGCTGCTGGTGGGATTCGCCAACTCGATGGTCTGGCAGTTCGCCGGGCCCGACACCAATGCGACGGTCTCGATCCTCAATTTCAATCTCGTCCAGCCGCTGTTGCGCGGGGGAGGACGCGCCGTGGCGCTGGAGCAGCTCACCATTGCGGAGCGGGCCCTGCTGGCGAACCTGAGGGCCCTCCAGCGCTACCGGCAAGGCTTCTTCACGCGGATCGCCATTGGCGAGTCGGGGGTCTCCGGCCCGCAGCGCCGCGGCGGCTTCTTCGGCGGGACCGGTCTCACCGGGTTCACGGGCACCGGCTCCGGCGGATTCGGCGGCGTCGGCGACATC
>CAYGZI010000197.1:0-9152 GCA_964354245.1 uncultured Planctomycetaceae bacterium | reverse complement strand
CGCCCTCGGGGAACCGCTTCTCGAGCTCCTTCATCTTGGCGTAGACCGCCTTGGCCGTCTGGAGGGCATTGGAGCCGGGGAGCTGGTAGATCGACAGGGCCACCGAAGGCTCGGCGTCCAGCGTGCAGGACTGGTCGTACTGCTGCGCGCCGAGCTCGATGTGGGCGACGTCGCGGAGCCGGACCACCACGGCGTCCTGGCTGTTTCTCCCCGCCGGGCTCGTCTTGAGGATGATCTCGCCGAACTGCTCCGGATCGACCAGCCTGCCCAGGGCGCTCATGGTGAGCTGGAAGTTCTGTCCCTTGGGGACGGGCTGCTGCCCGATCTGTCCGGCCGCCACCTGGACGTTCTGCTCCTGAAGGGCGCTTACGACGTCGCCGGCGGACATGTTGCGCGTGGCGAGCTTCTCGGGATCGAGCCACGCCCTCATGCTGTAGTCGCGCTCGCCCAGGAAGGTGACGTCCCCGACGCCGGGCAGGCGGAGCAGCTCGTCCTTGATCTGGATGGTGGCGTAGTTGGACAGGTAGAGGTCGTCGCGGAG
Source organism: uncultured Planctomycetaceae bacterium (assembly GCA_964354245.1). Lineage (GTDB taxonomy): Bacteria > Planctomycetota > Planctomycetia > Pirellulales > Thermoguttaceae > CAYGZI01. The sequence goes on along the minus strand of CAYGZI010000197.1, from coordinate 8,611 downwards.
GTAGCGCCCCTCGCGGTCCTTGGCGGAGACGAGGTTGACGATCATCATGATGCTGGGCGACTTCTTCTTCACGGAGACGCCCTGCTGCTGCACGATGCCCGGAATCACCGGCATGGCCAACTGCACGCGGTTCTGCACCAGGACCTGGGCGACGTTCAGATCGGTGCCCAGGCGAAAGGTCACGGTCAGCGCGTAGGCCCCGTCGTTGGTACACTGCGACGACATGTAGAGCATGTTCTCCACGCCGTTGACCTGCTGCTCGATCGGCGCGGCCACGGTGTCGAGCACCAACTGGGCATTGGCCCCGGGATAGCTCGCGGTCACCTGCACGGTGGGCGGCGTGATGTCCGGATACTGGGCGATCGGCAAGACGAAGACCGCCAGCCCGCCGGCCAGGGTGATCAGGATCGAGAGCACCGCGGCGAAGATCGGCCGCTGGATGAAGAATCGGGAGAGCACGGCGGATGTCCTGGGGAAGGGTTCAGGGGCTAGGGTTCAGGATTCAGGGTTCAGGGTTCGGAGCGTAGCGGTGGGGCTTGCCCCGCGTGGTTCAGGGTTCAGGGTTCAGGGGACAGAGCGCCTCCGGCGCCGGAGACTCCAAAGTGACCACCGGAACTTGGTCATTGGCCATTGTTCCTTGGTCATTGGCCATTGGGCCTTGCTCATTGGCCATTGGGCCTTGGTCATTGGCCAACTCACCGTGCCCAGACTGCCGGTCTTGCCCGTGTTGGGCCCTCTTCCGTCCCGCGAGCCCGTCAATGACGTAGAAGAAGACGGGGGTGAGGAAGATGCCGAACAGCGTCACCCCGAGCATGCCGCTGAAGACGGCCGTTCCCAGCGTGCGGCGCATCTCCGCTCCCGCCCCTTCGGCCACCACCAGCGGCACCACGCCGAGGATGAACGCAAAGGAAGTCATCATGATCGGGCGCAGGCGGAGCCGGCACGCCTCCAGCGTGGCCTCGCGCCGCGCCACGCCCGACTCCCGCTGCTGCTTGGCGAACTCGACGATCAGAATGGCATTCTTGCTGGCCAGCCCGACCAGGACCACGAAGCCGATCTGAGTGAAGATGTTGACGTCCATGCGTGCGACGGCCACGCCGGCGATCGAGCAGAGGAGGCACATGGGCACGACGAGGATCACGGCCAGCGGGAGGGACCAGCTTTCGTACTGGGCGGCCAGGACCAGGAAGACCAGCACGACGGCCAGGGCGAAGACGAACATCGCCGTGTTGCCGGCCAGGATCTGCATCAGCGTGAGTTCAGTCCACTCGAAGGCCATGGCGTTCGGCAAGTCCTGGCCGGCGAGGTGCTCCATCAAGGCGATCACCTGGCCCGAGCTGGCGCCGGGCGCGATGTTGCCGTTGACCGCGGCGGCGGGGTACATGTTGTAGCGCGCGACCATCACCGGGCCGGGGACGTCGCGGATCGAGACCGCCGTGCGCAGGGGCGCCATCTGACCGCTGCGGTTCCGGACCTGGAGCCGGCCGACCTCCCGGGCGTTGTTGCGGAACCGCCCGTCGGCCTGGAGGTTGACCTGCCAGGACCGGCCGAAGCCGTTGAAGTTGTTGGCGTAGAGCGAGCCCATGTAGACTTGGAGCGCATCGAACACGGCGCTCACGCGGATGCCCATCGACTCGACCTTGGTCCGGTCGACGTCGACGAACAACTGCGGGGTGTTGGAGCGGAACATGGTGAACATCCCGGCGATGCCCGGCTGGCGGTTGCCGTGCTCGACCAGCACGTCGGTCAGCTCCTGGAGCGACGCGAGGCCCACGTCGCCGCGGTCCTCCACCATGAGCTTGAATCCTCCGGCCATGCCCAGGCCGTCGACGGCGGGGGCCCCAAAGACCCCGATCGCGGCTTCCAGGATCTCCCGGTAACAGCGCTGCCGCAGTGCGGCGGCAATGGCCTGATCGTGCAGGGCGGGGGCGTGGCGCTCGTCGAACGGATCGAGGATCACGAACATCGAGCCGAAGTTGGGGGCGTTGGCCTGGAGGAGGATCGATTCGCCCGAGACGCCCAGCGTGCTCTTCACTCCCGGAAGCGATCGGGCGATGCGGTCGAGTCGCTGAATCACCTCTTGAGTGCGCTGGACCGAGGCGGCTTCGGGCAACTGAACGTTGACCAGCAGGTAGCCCTTGTCCTGCTCGGGGATGAAGCCGGTCGGCATCCGATGGAAGCCCCACCAGGTCGTTGCCAGCAGCCCGCCGTAGACGAGCAGGACCACCAGACTGCCTCGCAGAAGAAGCCCGACGGACCGTGCGTAGAGGTTGGTGGACCAGTCGAAGGCCGCGTTGAAGAGCCACAGGAACCCTCGCCATGCCCGGCCGACGAGCCGAAGCAGGATGAAAGGCATCCTCACCACCGGCCAGGAGGACAGACATTCTTGTCTGTCGCAGGAGGACAGACATTCTTGTCTGTCGCCATGCCCGTGGTGCGGTTTCAACAGCAGCGCGGCCAGCGCGGGGCTGAGGGTCAGGGAGTTGAAGGCCGAGATCACGGTCGAGACCGCGATCGTCAGGGCAAACTGCCGGAAGAACTGCCCCGTGATCCCGCTGATGAACGCACACGGCACGAACACCGCGCAGAGCACCAACGCCACGGCGATCACCGGGCCGGTGACTTCCTGCATGGCCCTGACGGCCGCCTCGCGGGACGAAAGCCCCTTGGCCAGCCAGCGCTCGACGTTCTCGACCACCACGATCGCGTCGTCCACCACGATTCCGATGGCCAGCACCAGCCCAAACAGCGAGAGGTTGTTGAGGCTGAACCCCATGGCCGCCATCACCGCAAACGTGCCGACGATCGCCACCGGCACCGCGGCCAGCGGAATCAGGGTCGCACGCCAGTTTTGCAGGAACACGAGGACCACGACGGCCACGAGGACGATGGCGTCGCGCAGGGTCTTGACCACCTCGCCGATCGATTCGCGGATGAACGGCGTGGTGTCGAAGCCGACGCGGTAGTCGAGCCCGTCGGGGAAGCTCCGCTTCAGCTCGTCCATCTTGCGGCGCACGCCTTCGGCCGTGTCCAGGGCGTTAGCCGTTGGCGTCTGGTAGACGGCCAGACCCACGGAAGGCTTGCCGTCCAGCACGCAGGCGACGTCGTACTGCTGGGCGCCCAGCTCGACCTGGGCCACGTCGCGCAGCCGCACCACGGGGGCGTCGGGACGGCCCGGCGCCGGGCGGCCCGTCTTCACCACGATCTCGCCGAACTGCTCCGGCCCGGCCAGCCGTCCCAAGGCGCTGAGCGTGGGCTGAAAACTCTGGCCGCGGGCCGACGGCGCCTGCCCGAGCTGTCCGGCCACCACCTGGTTGTTCTGCTCGCGCACGGCGTCCACCACGTCGCCGGCCGTCATGTTGCGGGCCGCGAGCTTCTCGGGATCCAGCCACGCCCTCATGCTGTAGTCGCGCTCGCCCAAGAAGCCGACGTCGCTGACGCCGGGCAGGCGCAGCAACTCGTCTTTGACGTGGATCGTCGCGTAGTTGGACAGGTAGAGGTCGTCGTAGCGGCCGTCGGGCGAGAACAGGTTGACGGCCATCAGGATGTTGGGGGTCTTCTTCTTGATGTTCACGCCCTGCTGCTGGACCTGGCCGGGCAACTGGGGCATGGCCAGTTGCACGCGGTTCTGCACTTGCACCAGGGCCATTTTCAGGTCGGTGCCGAGCTTGAAGGTCACGGTCAGCACGTACGCGCCGTCGTTGGTCGACTGCGACGACATGTAGAGCATGTTCTCCACGCCGTTGACCTGCTGCTCGATCGGCGCGGCGACGGTGTCGGCCACCACGCGGGCATTGGCGCCGGGATAGGAGCAGGACACCTGCACGGTCGGCGGCGTGATGTCGGGGTACTGCGCGATCGGCAGCGACGAGATGGTCACTCCGCCGGCCAGCACAACGACCATCGACAGCACCGACGCGAAGATCGGGCGGTCGATGAAGAACCGTGAGATCACGGCGAGTCCCCCGTCAAGACCTGGGTCCGCCCGTGCCCGGGGACTGGCCCGGTTCTTGGCCCGGTGATTGGCCCGGTTTTTGCTCAGCGAAAACGGGACTGTCCCCCTTGGAACTGTCCCGCTTGGAAGTCTCTCCCTTGGGACTATCCCCTCCCCGGATCCCGGCCAGGCCGGCCATGTCCACCTGCTCGACGCGGACCTGGGCGCCGGGGCGGACCCGCTGCAGGCCGTTGACCACGACCCGCTCGCCGGGACTGAGCCCTTCTTCGACGGCCTGCAAGCCGTCGAACACCAGCCCAAGCTTGACCCGGCGATAGCCGACCTTGTTGCTCTCATCGACCACGTAAACGAACTTCTGCCCCTGGTCGGTGCCGATGGCCCGCTCCGTGATCAACATCGCCCGGTGCGGCAGGCCCATCGGCAACCGGACCCGCACGAACAGCCCCGGCGTCAAGAGCGGCGGCCGCTGTGGCAACTGGTGCGGGTTCGGGAAGACGCCGCGCACGAGGATGGTGCCGGTCTGCGGGTCCACCGCGTTGTTGACGAAGTCGATCGTGCCGCGGAGCGGAAACCTGCGCTCTTGGTCGTCGGCCAGTCCCATCTGCACCTCGACCTCGTGGCTGTCTCTGGCCTTGATCACCCCGTCGCGCATCAGCTTGCGGACCCGCAACAGCGTGATTTCCTCGATGTTGAAGTAGGCGTACATCGGGTCGATGGTGACGATGGTGGTCAGGAGCGTGTTGTCGGCGTTCACCAGGTTCCCCGCGGTCAGCAGCGTGCGGCTGATCTGGCCCGTGGTCGGAGCGGTGATGCGCGTGAACTCGAGGTTCAAGACCGCGCGATCGACTTGGGCCTGGGCGGCCTTCAACCCGCCGACGTTCTCCGCCTGCTGCGCCACGTATTGGTCGTAATCCTGCTGGCTGCCGGCGCCCTTCTCGGCCAGTCGGCGGTAGCGCTCCACCTGAATGGCCATGAGCTTCTTCTGCGCTTCGAGGCGCTCGACCTGGCCCTTGGCCTGATCGAGGTCGGCCTGGAACGGGCGGGGGTCGATCTGGTAGAGCAGGTCGCCCTGCTTGACCACGTCGCCGTCGGTGAAGTTCACCTTGACGAGGTACCCGCTGACGCGGGCGCGGACGTCCACCGTGCTGACCGCGTCGGTCCGCCCCGTGTAGTCCTCGTAGTCGGCGATCTCGCGGACGATGGGGCGGCTGACCGTGACCAAAGGCTCGGGCGGGGCGACGGCCGCCGGCGGCCCGTGGTTGCACCCGGCCAATACTGCCGCAAAGACCAAGGCCAAACACCGCAGACGAACAAGACAATGGTCCATAGACAATGCACCCTGAGAATCGGGATCCCGCAAGCCGTCCCCCAATGCGATCGGGAGAACAATCAAAGATAGGACACGGCGCAGGCCCGCTCTCGGACGGGATTGTTCCTCCAAGACCTGGCCGTGCGGAACGGTCCGCCGGACCGGCGGCCGGATTGGCGTGCAGGGCGATTGGATGCGGAGTCTCCCCGGCACAGGCGGCACAATCTGTAGACAGCGCAAGCGTCCCCCCGCCCGGAGGGCACTTTAGGGCGCGCAAGAATGACCTGTGCAAGTCGCGTGGTAGGACGGTTCTCCAAACCGTCCGTTCCTTATAGGACGGATTGCCAATCCGTCCGCTCTTGGTGGGACGGATTGCCAATCCGTCCTACGAGTTCCGCCGACCTCGTACGCGTAGAGGCACGTTGGGGATCGACTCCTCGGAGAGCCGGTTGCCGCTTGCCGCAGCTTGCCGCGAATCCTCGCTCGCATACAATTCTGAGCCCCGGGCACCCGATACTGAGCGCCGGGCACCGCGTGATGCCCGGGCGAGGTCGTTCGGCTCACCCCCGGGGATCGAGGAGCCTCGCCATGAGAATCCCGGCGCTCGTCGTGGCCAGCCGCGCCCCGGCCGCAACGATCCTCATCCGCCTGATCGTCGGAGGCGTCTTTCTCTCCGAGGGAATCCAGAAGTTCCTCTTCGCCGCCGGGCCCGACGCGCGAGGCGTGGAGCGCTTTGTCAAGATCGGGATTCCCCTGCCCGAGGTGATGGCGCCGTTTGTCGGCGTGTTCGAGATCGGCTGCGGGACGCTGCTCCTCTTGGGCCTCCTGACGCGCCTGGCGGCGATCCCCATGATCGTCAACATGTGCGTGGCCATCGCCTCGACGAAGGTCCCGATCCTGCTCGGCCACGCCTACTGGATCTTCAGCCTTCCCACGCTCAAGTCATACGGCTTCTGGAGCATGGTGCATGAGGCCCGCGCCGACTTCTCGATGCTCCTGGGCTCGCTCTTCCTCCTCCTGGCCGGCGCCGGGCCGCTGGCGGTGGATGCGCTGGTGCCGCGGCCGCGGTCTGGCACGAATTAGCCGTCGCGCCGTGCGGCACTTTGCCTGCTGCTCCGCAGTAGCGGCGAGACCCGACCTCGATCACTTCAGTTCCGCTCCGCGATGTCGTCCGGTTCGACAAGAGCGCGCCCTGTTCTACCATCTAGGCGGGCTTCTCAACGTCACAACGGCTCGCCACGGCCCACAAACTCTCTGGGACGGTAGAAGCTCCAGACGTCGACTGCCAGGAATACGCCCAGCAGCAGGAGGACGCCTGTCCGCCACCAGGCAGAGAGAATTAGGAAAGATGGCATGAATAGCCCGCCTATCCCAACCGCGGATGCCAGTATCGTGATGCCCATGTTGCCCCAGAATGACAGGTTTTGCCTTGCTCTGCGCGTCCGCATGAATTGCTCCCACAACGGAACGCCTTCTGGCCAACGGCAGGTACGCGCAAGGATCGGCTCGATGTATGTCCGAACATAGTACCCACTGCGCTTGATAGAGAAGCTATAGCTGACAATCAACAGGTCAAAGAAGACCGAAGCGAATGCCGGGATGATAAAGAGAAACGCGGGCACCTTCTCCATGTTGGCCGCGATCACTGAAACCGCTACGCTAACAAACGTGATCTTGAATCCTATGACCTGAGCGCGGATCTTCTGGCTCTCCACAAGTTCCTTGCGCAGCTCCACGAGAAGATTCCACGCAAGCTGGCTTTCGTCCATTGTCATCTGACCTTTCCACTCAGAAGGGCACTCCCCTCGGGTCCCACCGCCGCGCGGCTTGCGCGCCGTTTGGTATTGTGACCGCGGAAGGCTGCAATTGTCAATCCGCCGCCGAACCGCGTCGGGGCGGCATCGTTCTCCGCATGACCGGAAAACGCCAGGGTCCCACAGTAGCTACAGAATGCGCAATCCCTTCGGCAGCGATTCGCCGAAGATCAGCCCCTGCTCTTCGCGGTCGAGTGTGCCGGAGTGCTCGATGAGCTGGAGGAAATGCTGCGGGGCGGCACGCTTCGTGAGCCACGCGAGGATTTGCGTGCGGAGCTTGTCGGCGAGGTCGCGGTAGCGGTCGTCGGTGCGGCGCGAGAGAAGCATAATGGCCAGGTACGACATCGGGTCGTCGTGGTCCAGCTCCATGAGCTTCTTGAGCCACGGGACAACCGCCTCGGCCGGCACGACCGCGTTCAAAGGGCCGTAGACCGGCTGCCGGGCCCCGATGCGCCCAAGCGCCCACGCAATCGCCGGACGGACCGCCTCCAGCTTGCGCCGCGACAGGAGGTCCAGGAGAATCCCCCCAAGCTCGGTCTTCAGCGGGATGCCGAGGAGTTCGAGCGAGCCGAGGAACCGCCAGATCTCGGCCGACTCGTGGGAGCCGAAACTGAAATCGCCGCCGCGCCCCCGGCCCGTGGTCGTCTGGTGGTGCAGCCCGCGGATCGGCGCGAGGAGCGGATCGGCGAGGGCCTGCTGCCACCCGGCGGTCAGTCCGCCGGAGATCCGCCGCCAGAGGATCCACCATTCCGCGCGGCACATGGCGGCCGGATGAACGAGGCTGCCCTGCAAGCGGCGCCACGTCTCCGCGACCCGCCAATCGTCCACGGCCAGCCCATAGCCGGGCCGAAGGGCAAAACCCAAGAGGTTCAGCCAGCGGGCCTCGTGGACCGGGCTGCGGCGCCGCCCGGGCTCCAGGTCGATGAGGGCCTCCCATACGCGGCGCAGGAGCGAAGTGGGCCAGTCGTTGCGGCTCGTGCCGATGGCTTCCGCGAGCCGCTTCACAAGGCCCTCGGGTCTGTCCTTGCCGTCGGGGCCGAAGGTGTCTTGAATCAGCTTCTCTACCCGCTGCCAGATGCTCTCGTCCAAAAAACCCTCGCGCTCGGCGGCGGACTCGTGGGCGGCCAGATCGGTCTGCGTGGCCGAGCGGACGTCGAACTGGAGGCGCCAACTGCGGCGGCCCTCGGTCTCGCTGCACCAGAGGTCCAATGTGCCGATCTCCGTAAGCCGGGCGTGCAGCTCGACGGAGATCGAGCCCGACTCGCCCTTCTTGCCCGTGCGGAGCACGGTGCGGACCGGCGGGAGCGGCGTCATTTGCTCGCGGTCGATTGCGACCAGCTCGCCGGGCTTGTCGGTCAGGCGCGTGCTGGAAACGAAGAGCGGGAACTCGACCGGCTCTGAGACCAGGAGGTCGAACCGCCGCGACGATAGGTCCACGTCGTGCCCCGGCTCGACCCCGGCGGGCACCAGACACACCGCCGCCGCCTGGGGAGGGTTCAGGGTTCGGGGGGAATTGGGGATTGGGGATTGGGG
>CAYGZI010000196.1:0-9310 GCA_964354245.1 uncultured Planctomycetaceae bacterium | reverse complement strand
AACTCGTGCCGGCGGCAAGGGCGGCCGCAGTCGGGATGGTCCCTGCCGGACGAGAGGGCCGCGCAGAAGACGCAATGCTCCGTATGGAACATCGGCACGTGCTGGTGGATGACCACTTCGAGCCACTCGGGCGGCACCGCGGCTGCCAGGTCCAAGAACTGGCTCCGCCCCGAGTCGCAGGCCACGGTGACGCGCGAGGCCCCGTGGTCGCGGAGCCAGTGGACCGCGAGGCCGTTGGCGGCATTCAGCGGGAAGTCGGCAACGGCAGTGATCCCTTCCCGGAAGCAGAACCCCAGCCCGCCGAGGTTGCGGACCAGCAGCCCGTCGGGCCCGCAGTCGGCGAGGGCCTTGAAGATCGCCTCTTCGCCTGGCTTCTGAATGCGCGGCGTCGCAAAGAAGACCTCTGCGCCGGCCTGGCGGACCGTGTGTACGGCTTCGCGGCATACGCGAATGTCCTGAGAATCGACCACCACGCTCCGAATCCCGCAGTCGAGGATCGTCGGGAGTTGCGTCGTGGAGCGGCACAGCACGTGCAACTGCGGCGCCGTCACGGTGGGCGTCGTCCCGGACGGATCGGGCTCCCGGGTGCAGGCCGCAGCCACCGCCCGCAATCGCGCAAGCGGCGACTCGACGGCAACCGCCCGCGTCGGAATCCGCCCCGCGCCCGCGTCGAGCTGCTCGACCATCGCACGCCGCAGTTGACCCAGCACGCTCAACGGCGCCATGGGCCGGCCGTCGATCCGGGCCTCGACGTGCCGCAATTGATAGGCCGTGTTGCCCAAGCGGCCCAGTTGCTCGCGGAGCACCTCCGCAGTGAGCGGGTGCTTGACCGCCTCGGAGAGCGGCTCGGGCGACTCCAGCCGGCAGACCGCGCCCGACGCCGCGCGCCCGTCGATCCGCAACGGGCGGCCGGGCGCCGCCTCGACGCTCAGGTCCAACGCCACCTGCCGGCGCGGGCCTGCGCCGGTGAAAGTCCTGCGGAGCTGCCGGTCCAGGCGCGGGTCATCCGTCTTGCGGAGTTTCTGCCCGGGTCGGATTCGCTTCCAGTCGATTGCGCCGCGGGCGAACGTCAGCTCCACGACGCCCGAGGCGACGGGCTGCTTCATCGAGCGGCCGTCAACGAAGACTTCGTACACGCGCCCGCCCTGCTGGGAGTCTTCGGCGCCATCGCCCTCGAAGACAACGCCGTCGCCGCGCCGGACCGCGGCAACCAGATCCACCGCGACGCGCCCTCGGCCCGCCGCTTTGACTTCGCCCAGCAGGACGCCCCTCGCGGCCGGGCCCCGGCCGGACACCAGGGCCTTGTGGTCGGGGCCTTCAAGCCAGCCGTGACAGAATCCGCGGGAAAACGAGATTGCCAATTGGTCGATTTCCTGCCGGGTGAATTCGAGCGGCAGACAGGAATGTCTGTCCTCCTGTGGTTGGCGGGGGACCGCGGCGTCGATCGCGCGGCGATAGAGCCCGGTGACCGTGGCCACGTACTCCGCCGACTTGAGCCGCCCCTCGATCTTGAATGCCGCCACGCCGGCCCGGACTAACTCCGGCACAAGGTCGTAAGCCGCGAGGTCTTGGGTGCTGAGCGGGTACGCCGGAAGAGGGGACAGGTCCTTGCCGTCGCATATCAGTTGATAGGGCAGCCGGCAGGGCTGGGCACACTCGCCGCGGTTCCCGCTCCGCCCGCCGATTGCCAGGCTCGCCAGGCACTGCCCGGAATAGGCCAGGCAGAGCGCCCCGTGGACGAAAACCTCCAGCTCCAGGCTCGTGCCGGAACGGATCTGACGGATCTCGCCGATCGACAGCTCGCGGGGCAGGACCACACGCCGAATCCCGAGCGGCTCGACCATGCGGACCGCCTCGGCGCTGGAGAGCGTCATCTGGGTGGACGCATGGAGGGGCAGCGCGGGGCATAATTCCCGGGCCAGGCTCGCGACGCCGAGATCCTGTACGATCACCGCATCGGCCCCGGCCTCGGCGATCCTCCGCAGAAGCCCCTCCACTTCATCCAGCTCGCGCGGGAAAACGAGCGTATTGACCGCAACGTAACCCTTCACGCCCCGCTGGTGGAGCCAAGTCAGAAGCTCGGGCAACTCATCGAGCGTGAAGTTCTTGGCCCGCGCCCGGGCGTTGAAACAGGTCGCGGTCGCCAGGCCGAAGTAGACGGCATCCGCCCCGTTTTCCACGGCCGCCCGCGCGCAGAGCCGATCGCCTGCCGGAGCGAGCAGTTCGGGGCCACGGATGGAACACGGACCAGACACGGAAGAACAGGAATCAACCCTTGTGTTCCAGCGGCCGCCAATAGGTGCCTCCGTGTTGGCTCCGTGTTTCATCCGTGGCAGCATGACTTAGGGGCGCAAGTCCCGATGTGGAATCGGAGACAGTCAAAGCAGGCGCGTCGGGTGGCTGGGGCAAAGCGAAGCCTGCCCCAGGCGCGATCGACTGGGGCTTCGCTACGCTCAGCCACCAGCCACCCGACGCCTCCGCTCCCCTTCATTCTAAGGGGACGGCTCCTCCAGCGTATAGTCCCAGAACACCACGGCGTCGAACCGGCCGCGGTCGCCCGCGTACCCCTTTTCGCCCGTGAAGTGGAAACCCACTCGGGCGACCGGCCGCTCGTCGTCTACGGACAGGCGGAGCGCCTGACGCTTGACGTGGACGCCGGGCCGGTAGTCGGAGAAGCTCATCCCAAGACTGAATAGCTCCAGACCCGGGCGCCCGTCCGCGGCGCGGAATTCCCACTTCTCCACGTGCTGCGGGGTGAAGTTGCCGTGATCCTTGAGGTAGGCGGGCACCTGGGCCGCGGGTACTGCGGGGTCCTGGGGCCGGCTGGCGGCAAACAACATCCCGTGGGCCGACCAGAAGTCCATCTCGCCGGAGGGACCTCCCCGGTCGCGTCCGTCCAGGATGATCGGCTGCTCGGGCTTGCCGGGCACATAGGTCCGGCGGGTGTCGATTGGCGTCGGCTTGGGTGGGGCGGGCTTCGGCGGCGACGGCTTGGGCGGCGCGGGCTTGGCCGGCTTCTGGTAGGTCCCGGTGAACTGGATGGGCACCGTGCCGATCCGGCGGATCTTCTCCGGAGGCAAGTCCCACGTGAACTTGACGGAATCCTTCCTCCCGGTCTTCGGATTGAAGTACGTCATCACCGCCGACGTCTGCGTGGCTGCGATGCTCCACGGCGTATCCGGCGAGAACTTATGCTGGACGATCTGCATCGGCCCGCGCACGTAAACTTCGTCCGCCGGATCGCGCCGCGACCGCCACTCCAACGCGATTGGGAACTCCATGGAGTAGTGCAGGTTGAGCGGGATGACGACCACGTGCGAAGCGGTCTTGGCCGCCGCCTTCACGGCCCCGCCGGCCCCGCTGAAGGGCCGGGTCTGTAGGATCTTCTGCTCGTCGGCGAAGACCACGAGCAGCATTCCCGTGTCCGCCGGGGCGGCAAAGCCCCCTTGGGGCTTCAAGCGCACGGTCAAATCGAGCGGCTTGCTCTTGTCGTGGTCCAGGCGCAGGAGCGGCCCGGTGCCCATCGGCTGCACCTTGCCGAGGTCGAGCGAGCCCTTGGATTTCGCCTTCAGCGACGACCGCTGCATGTGAGGAACCGAGTCGAGGAGCCAGCGGTTGGCCCCCTTGTCGCCGAACCATTGGCTCGATTCCCCCAGGTTGCGGAGGAAGTTGAAGTACAGGGCGAACGTGGCGACGTTGGTCTCCAGGTCCACCTTCCGGCGGTCGTAGGTCTGCAGACGCCCGCAGGCGGTGGCCAGTATGTCGGACGACCTTATCAGCGTCTCCTTATGCCCGTTGCGGTCCACTTCGGTCCACGCCAGGAGCCACGCCTGCCGGACGAAATCCTTTCCGTATCGCCATGCGAGGAACTTCAGAAAGGCCGCCCCCGCGTAGGGATGCTGGGGCGGCGCCCCCTCCCAAGACGAGCGGATCGCGCCCTTGAAGGTGTAGTCCCGCTCCGTCGCCAGGAATCCAAAGTAGCCGTTCAGGTCGTCAAAGACGGCGTCGGCCGCCCACTCGGCCGATGCCTCGGTCAGCCACTGGAGGTCGGAGACCATCGCCAGCCGGACCAGATCCGGTTGAACTCGGTAGCGGGCAAGGATCGTGCTTTGAAGCAAGTGGAAGAACTCGTGGGCAACTGCCGCGCGGAGCCAATTCCTATCGCGGACGTTCGAATCGATCAGGATCGGGATCAGTTTCCTGGAGTCAACCAGGATCTCGCCAACGCCGCTCACGATTCCCAAGTCAAACCCTACAGGCGAAAACGTCCCCACCGCGCCGTTTGGCAAACTCAGCTTCTTCTTCACCTCCTCCAGGTTCAAATCCCGCACTCGCACGACGACCGGCCGCATGGCCGGCGGGTCGTACCTCATCTGGTCCACCAGCACCTGGTAGGACTTCAGCAGCGCCTCGAGGATCACGCGGAGATACTCGGGGTCAGGTGATTGGGCAGCGCCCGGCACGTATTCCACGACGAACGGCGGCGTCTTGTCCAGGGCCAGCAACGCGTCGCGGAAATATGGCGACCCACCCAGCCCGAACAGGTAGAGAAACTGGATCTCCGCGTCATCCGTGGCGATGGCCGTCGCGCCGAACCAGCGGACCTCGAAGGTGGCCCGCTTGGCCGCCGCGTCGATCTTTACCCCCCGGGCCTTCTCCCAGAACATGCCGTTGTGGACGACCGGGGCGATCCGCTTCAGGTCGGTATCGGCCGGCAGCTTGCCGTCGAAGGAAAGCGTGACCAGCGCCGGCTTGGCCATGAGAGGCGCTTCGGGGGCCTCGATAGTGATCCGCGCATCGTGGACCTTGAGTTTCGGATCGACGTTGGTCTGGCCAATCGGCCCTCGGTGCAGGCGCAGACGGAACGGCTTGGCCGCAGCCCCCGCGGGAATCGCCACCGCAGCATCCTTCGTCCTGGCGATGCCGCCGGCAGCGGTCACCCAAAGCGCGTCTTCCGGCTCACCCTGCGGGTCCGGCGCCGGGTCGGGCGTCGCAACCGCTCCGCTGCCGGCCGCGGGCGATGCCGGCGTAGGCTCGATCCGGAGTTCGTCGATCCAGACCTCGCCTACGTCTTCCGAAAGGATCCGCAGTTGCGCCATGTTGGCCGGCAAGGAGAACGTGCCCGTGAAGCGGGTCCAGTCGTAAGTGCCCTTGGGCAATCGGATCGGGCGGACTTTCCATGCCTCGTCCACCGCCACGTTGACGCCGCCGTCGGAGGCCAGCCCCTTGGCCCGTGCCCAGAGGGTGATCTGGTAGCGCTGGCCGGGCGCGATCGGCACAGCCTGCTGAGTGGTTCCGAAGTGGTTGGGTGCCCGCGGGGTCTTGTTGACCACATGGAGGCACTTGGCGCCGGGCTTTCGTCCCGCCGCGTCCTGGGCTGCGGTGGAGCTGCACTTGCCCTCGTTCCACCACCAGGCAGGGTGCTTCTCAGAGAACTGACCTGTCCCCCAGCGGCCGATTTCCACGGCCAGGACCCGGCTTTGCAGCCCGGCGGCCAGCAGGCCCAAGCTCAACGCCACGCTGCCGAGAAAACACGCCCGTCGCGCTCTGGAGCTCATTCCGGCCCTCCGCTTCTCTTGCCCGTTCCGACCCCAAAAACAGCCACACAAGTGTAGGTCAGACTGAGGCCGCGGCGGCGAGCGCTCTTTGGAGTGCGGCGATTCATCGCCGCTTTTCCGGGGTTGTTCGACGGTTCAGGTGATGCCCCAGTCACGCAAAAGTCATGGAAGGCTACGTCATCCCCGCCGCAAGAAAAGCGGTGATAAATCACCGCACTCCAAGAAGGCGGGGCTTGGCCCGCGCGGGGGAGCGGCGTCAGTCCGCGCCGACCCTTGCCGGCGTCTCATCCGGCGGCTCGGGCAGGAGCAGCGCCACCGCAGCGGCCGGGAGAAAGATGAAGCTGGCGTAGAGCAGCGCCGGCCGATGGTCGCCCACCTTCGAGAACATGCCGAACAAGACGGTGCCGCCGGCGGCCACAAGGCGCCCGATGTTGTAGCAGAAGCCCGCCCCCGTGGTCCGCAGCAAGGTTGGGAAGAGCGGCGGCAGGTACATCGTGAACAGCCCAAACACCCCCTGGCAAACCCCGATCGCGCCGAGACACCAGAACAAGACCATGTACTCGCGCTCGACGCGGTAGATCACGAACATGGAAATGAAGTAGCACACGCACAACAAGGCGATCGACCGGCGGTAGCCGGCCCGCCGGGCGATGAACCCGGCTAGGAAGTTGCCGCAGATCGAGGCAACCATCACCAGGGCCATGGCCAGGCTGGCAAATCGCCGCTTTTCCGGGTCGGTCCAGTCGGCAAGATCGGGATGATTCCGGATGTGCTGAAGGAACCAGTACATGAAGGCCCAATGCGCGGAAAGCGAGAGCGCACACACCAAGATTGTCAGCACCGTGGTCCGCCGGACCTGGCCGCGGAACAGGTCGCGCACGCCCGGCACCCTGTCGCGCGACTGCAATCGGGCGCTATGCCACTCTTCGGGCTCGGGGACCGCACGCCGAATCCACAGGACCAGGAGGGCCGGCAGGATGCCCACCAGGAACACGATCCGGTGTTCGTAGTACTTGTACTCTTCACCGTAGGGAATGAACGAGAGGACAAAGCCCGCCACCATCGCCAAGAGCACGCCGATGTTGACCGCGCTTTGCAGGGTCGCGGCGATCCAGGGTCGCCAGCGCTTAGGCCAGGTCTCCGAGAGCAAGGCCGCCCCCACGGCCCATTCCCCGCCGATCCCCAGCGCGGCCAGGAATCGGCAGATCATCAGGTGCCACCAGGTCTGCGCGAAGAACGAAAGCCCGGTGAACAGGGCATAGGTCAAGATGGTGAGCATCAGCGCCCGGACCCGACCGAGACGGTCGCCGATCCGGCCGAAAAAGCCGCCTCCTAAGGCCCAGCCGACCAGGAATGACGCTTGGATGATCGAGCCGTAGTAGCCGACCGCCTCATCCCGCTCGCCGACGCTCAAGAGCAGGGCGACAAAGGGCGTTGCCACGAGCGTATAGAGGTGCATGTCCAGGCCGTCGAAGAGCCAGCCCAGCCAGGCGGCGATCCCCGATCGCCATTGCTGCGGCGAGATGTCGCGCAGGCGGGTCGCTTCCCGGCCGTCGCGCGGCGCGGCAGTCGCTTGCGGCGCGTCGGCCGCGACGGGGTCTTGCGGGTCGTGCATGAGGTCTGCCTTGGCTATCAGCTTTCAGCAATCAGCCTTCTGATAGCTGATAGCTTGGTTTCGGGCCATTGGGCCGCGCTAGAGGATACCTTTGAAGCCAACCGGCTGCAACCCGTGGGCGGTCGGCTGGCTGAGGCCCGGTACGCTTGGCCCCAGCCACCCGCCGCGCGTCACTCCTTCACCCCTTCACCCCCTCACCTTGTCACGCTCCGGCGGACGCAGGACCACTCAGCCCGAGGACTTCGTACAGCCGCGGGTCGGCAAGGCTCTCGACGATCAGATCGGCCGAGCTGAAGTCTTGCGTGCTGCTGTGCGGGCCGGGGACGGCGACCACCATCGCTCCCGCGGCAGCGCCAGAGCGGCAGCCGGCCTGGCTGTCTTCCAGCACGAGCATCTCGCGCGGCTCGATTCCGAACCGCTCTGCCGCCTTCTGGTAAACCTCCGGGTGCGGCTTGCCGTGGACGATGTCTTCCGCGGCAAGCATGAACTGAAACCGCGGCTCCATCTGGAAGCGGGAGACGCACTCGTGGAGCAGCCTCCCGCTGCTGCTGGTGCAGATCGCCTTGGGAATGCCCGCGGCTTCCAGTGAGTCCAGCAGTCCCAAGAGCCCGGGCATTGGGGCCAGCCAGCCGTCCAGCAGACTGATAAAGATTTCCTCCGACTCGGCGGCCATCGCTTCCCATCGCTCATCAAGCCCGTGGTACTGGATGATCGTCTTGAAGCAGTCCCGCGGCGGGCGGCCCATGATCGCGTCGCAAAGCTCGCGGGTGTATTCGCAGCCGCGGCGCCGCATCAGCTCCGAGCCCACCTCCTGGTACACGTCCTCGGAGTTGAACATCAGGCCATCCATGTCGAAGACTACGGCACGCGGGGGAGGCATGGGCGAGACCTCGGGTAGCGTAGGTGGTAGGTGGCATGTGGTAGGTGGGATCCCAACATTCCACGTGCCAACTGGGTTCAGGTTCCAACGAAGTAGGCCGCAGTGGGCATGTGCGACTCCCGCCCACCACCTACATCTTAGCAGGTAGCAGGTCGAACGTGGGCCTCCCACCTACCACATGCCACCTACCACCTACCTCGTAGCCGCCGCACCAGCGAAGCCCCCGCCCGGTAACCGGCCAAGAGCAGCCGGCTGGCCGGTCGATTGGGGGCAATCACCAGCCGGCCGATCGAATAGCTCCGCGTGGACCAGCTCGCCAGCGCATCGGTCATCGGACCCTGGAAGTCGATCACGTGGGCATCCTGCCGGCGGCAGAACTCCTCGACGAGGAACATGCGGAGCAGGTGCCCCGGCCCAAACTCGCGGAAACCCTCGTCGTAAGCCACCTTGAACGAGTGGTAGACCCCCTTGGCGACCCAGCCCAGCTCGCCGGCGATCGGTCGTCCGCCGTGTTCCAAGAGCGCCACCCGCAAGCAGCCCCAAGCGGCCAGTTGCCTCGCCAGGCGGCAGTAGAAATCGAAGACCCTCGGGGTCTTCAAGACGGCCTGGCCGGGCTGGTCCTTCCAACTCCGCAGCTCGATCTCAAAGACCTCCCGGAGCCGGGCGGCCACTTCGTCCGGGGTGAACTGAGGGATCAACGTCAACTGCACGGGCCCGCAGTGCTCCAGTCGCCGCAGGTCCTTGCGCAGGCTGCGGCGGAGGTTCTTGGAGAGGCCGGCCTCGAAAGCCGCGAAGTCATCACCCAGCTCGACTTGCCCGATCCGGTAACGCACGTGCGGCGCGACGCCCAGCCCGCGCCGGGCAATCGCCCGCGCGAGGGCCTGCCAACGCGGGGTTTCCAGCGGCACCAGGTCCAACCACAGAAGCGGCCAGGGCGTCTCTTGCAGGGCATCGCCGAGAAGACCGAGCACGGCGTCGGCATCGGCGGCCGGGTCCAAGAGCAGCTCCCCGCTGGCCGACCAATAGTTCGACGGAAGATCGCCGACCGGCAGCACGCCCTTGGCCCGCCGGCCCACCAGCGGCAAGGCCGCCACTAAGCGGGTGGTGGGTGGCGGGTGGTGGGAGGCGGGAGAAGGGACTGGGGATTCGGGATTGGGGATTGGGTTTTGCGACTCCGCAAGCCCCGTTCGGTTGGCTCTTTCCAATTCCCAATCCCTAATCTCTAATCCCCCCCCCCCCCCCCCCCCCCCCCCCCCC
>CAYGZI010000195.1:0-9327 GCA_964354245.1 uncultured Planctomycetaceae bacterium | reverse complement strand
CTCGCGGGTCTGGGCGAACTGGTAGACGCCGCTGATGCCCTCCAGATCGGTATTGACGTAGATCTTCAACTGGCCGACGGCCTTGTCCTGGCCGAAGGCCGAATTCGACGAAGCGAGAACCAAAGCCAGGGCCACGAGCCACGGCTGTGAAAGTGGCGACCTAGGAAACATGTTTGCACCTCCCGAAGCGCGAACGTTGAAGCCCCGACTCCACACGATTCTAGCCCGCGCACAGGCCGCTTGCCACAGGCCCAGGCAGTCGGCTGCCGCCTCGCTCCCGTGCGATCTGAACGCATGGCCCGTCGACAAGGCCGGCTGGAAACGACATAATCGCTGCCTAGACCCGCCAGGCAGCTTGGGCCATGAAGGGGAAACCGATCGCGAAGTCCGCCGTCTTCGAGAACCCGGGCGCAAACGCCGCACCGGCGTCTAAGCCCGGTCCCAGACTCGCGTTTTCGGGGGGAACGCTCGTCCTGGAGGGCGTGGACCGGGACGAGCTGTGCCGCGTCTTTCCATCCACCCCCTGGGTCTGGGACCCCAGGGTCGAGGCGTGGCGGTGCGATGCCCGGGAGTACGCCTCCGTGGCCGCACAGCTCGCGGCGGGGCCGGACAAGGTGGAAGACTGCGTGGCGGCTTGGGAGCCGGTCCGTTGGCCCCGGGTCAACATCCACCCGCTCCGGCCCGAGCAGCAGGCCGCCCTGGAGGCGTGGACCGCGACGCGGCAGGGCATCGTCGTCATGCCGACCGGAACCGGCAAGACCGAGGTGGCCCTGTCGATCATGGCGCAGACGGCCGTTTCGACGCTGGTGGTCGCGCCGGTGCGCGATTTGATGTACCAGTGGCACCGCCGCATCCTCGAGGGACTCGGCTACGACGCCGGGATCATCGGCGACAACGCCTTCCGCGTCCGCCCCGTCTCCGCGACCACCTACGACAGCGCGTGCATCCATACGGAGCAGCTCGGCAACCGTTTCGGGCTGGTGGTTTTCGACGAATGCCATCACCTGCCCGGGCCGCTCTGGCGCGACGCAGCCCGGATGAGCGCCGCCCCGATGCGGCTGGGTCTGACCGCCACGCCGGAGCGGTCCGACGGGCGACATGCCGACTTGGGCTGGCTGATCGGGCCGGTGGTTTACGAAATGCCGCTTTCGGCCGCGCGCGGCCGGACTTTGGCCGAGTATCAGGTGGTCCGGATCCCCGTCCACCTCTCTGCGGAAGAGCAAGCCCGGTACGATGACTGCTCCCGCGCGGTCCGCGCGTACTTCGCTGCGCAGCGCAAGGTCGATCCGCAGCTCACCTGGCAGGACATCTGCCGGCAGACGGCCTCCACGCCCGAAGCCCGCCGGGCCATGCGGGCCTACTTCGCCAAGAAGTCGATCGAGGACCGGGCCGAAGAGAAGCTCCGCGTGCTGGAGGACCTTTTCCGGCTGCACGTGGGCGAGCCGTGCCTGGTCTTCGCCGGGTCCAACGCCATGGCCCGCGACGTATCGCGGCGGTTCCTTATCCCCTGCCTGCTGAACCATTGCGGCAAGCGGGAGCGGCTGGAGGTGCTTCGGGGGTTGGCGGACGGGACCTGTCCGGCGCTGGTGGCCAACCAGGTGCTGGACGAAGGGGTGGACCTGCCGGAAGTGAAGGTGGCGGTGGTCATCGGCGGGACGGCCTCCAGCCGGCAGGCCAAGCAGCGCCTGGGCCGGATCCTGCGCAAGTCAGGGAACGCGCAGGCCGTGCTCTACGAGGTCGTCTGCGTAGAAACCAACGAGGAGGGGCGCTCCCGGCGCCGCCGCACGAGCGACGCCTACCACGGCACGCGCCACCGCAGGCCGGAAAAACGGCCGTAGCCCATGCTCACCAAAGACCTCGCCATCGCTCAGTGGGACTTCCAGCGCGGCCGCGTCGTGCCCGACCGCCTCTCCCAGAAGCAGCACCGGCAGTATCTGGACTATGCCGAACGGATGTTGCGGGTCTATCGCGAAGGGACGGGCTGGCCTCGCTGCGAGCTGCACCGGGCCGTCCGCGGGATCTTTGCCGACGAGCCCGACTGCCCGGCACGGCGGATCGACGCCTTCTGCAAGCTGCTGGACGACGCGGGCGTCTACGACCGGGACCGCCGGCGCCGGGCCGCGGCGCTGCGGCGCGAGGTGTTTCGCCTGGCGGCCCCGCGCCATCCGTTGGTCCGCACGGGCGACCGGCTCTTCGGCCACGAGGAAGCCCAAGTCAAGGCCGAGATCGCTATGCAACTCGGTCGCCCTTGGGACGAGATCGACCGGCAACTGTTTGCCGACGTGATCGACTACCACCAACTGGTCCGCTTCGACGGCTACGCCGACGGGGCGGCGCTCCTGGCCCGCTACAACGTGGCCCAGGTGCAGGCAGCGCTCTTTGGCGCCGTGTCGATGACCGTCTGGGCGGGGGAGGATTTCAAGACGATCCTCCGCTACGCCAAGCTCGCCCGGCTGATGCACATGATTACGCAGACCGGCAAAGGCGAGTACTGCTTTCGCTTCGACGGTCCGGCGTCGGTGTTGCACGTCACGCGGCGCTACGGCGCGGCCATGGCCCGGTTCCTGCCGGCGTTGATTGCCTGCCGCGGCTGGCGCATGCACGCGGTGATCCGCGGGCGCGGCCATTGGACCTTGGGCCTCGACCTGACGGCCGACAGCGGGCTCCATAGCCACCTGCCGGCGCCTGAACAGTACGACTCCCGGGTCGAGGAGGGCTTTGCCGCCAAGTGGGGCCCCGAGAAGCGCGAAGGCTGGCAGTTGGTCCGCGAAGGCGAACTCCTGCACCGCGGGCAGAAGGTGTTTGTGCCCGACTTCGTCTTCCGCCACGACGATGGGCGCCAGGTGCTCCTGGAAATCGTCGGCTTCTGGACCCCCGAGTATCTGGACGCCAAGGTGCAATCACTCCGGGCCTTCGCGGACCAGCACATCCTGTTGGCCGCGGCCGAGCCGGCGCGCCGGCGGCTTGCGGAGTGGCCGGACGAGGTGATTCCCTACAAGACGGCGCTCCCGATCCAGGCGGTCCTGGAGCGGCTGCGGGGAGAATGTCGAATGACGAATGTCGAACATTAAATGACGAAGGAATGTCGAATGACGAAGCACGAAACGCTTAACCGGACGCTTGCATAGGATTTCGTGCTTCGTCATTCCTTCGCCATTCGGCATTAGTCATTGGGATTTTGTGCCACACGGGAGTCAGACCCGCCAGGTCAACTCGACTGTCTCTCCGTGTTCCTTGTGTTTTTTGTCGAGGGCGTTCAGGGTGAGCGTCATGCCGTCGGACCCCAGCCGGACGTCGACCCAGCCCTGCGGCTCTTTGGCGTCGAATAGCCAAGCGGTCGTCGGCAGGTTGATCAGGCGGATGCCCCGGTACTGCGACACGCTCCATCGGTGCGTGTGGCCGAAGATGTACGCCTTGACCTGCTTGCGCGGGACGAGGACGTCGAACAAAGGCCCCGTGTCCTTGAGTCCCTCCAGCCCGCGGGTGGGGTCGGGCGGATGATGGGCGACGACCATCGCCGGCCGATCGGGCCGGGCGTCCAGCTCCTTGGCAAGCCATTCCAGTTGGGCCTTTCCCAGAAGCCCGGGCGTCGCTTTGGTCTTCTCCAGAGAGTCCAAAAGAAACCAGTTCGCCCGTTGGGCGGAGAGGATGGCGACGTGCTTGTCGGGCACGGGCGGGATTGCGGCCGGCTTTGCGTCGGGGAAGGCCCTCCAGAAGTTCCCGCGATGGTCGTGGTTGCCCAGCGCGAAGTGAAGGCCGATCCCCGCCTGGCGCAAGGGGTGGACCAAGTCGGCCAGCACGGCGTAGTCCGCGGCTTGACCTTCGAGGAACACCAGGTCGCCCGTGAAGATGACGCCGGCCGGGCGCGGCTTGATCGCGAGGATTTCGGCGCGAACTTGCAGAAAGTTTTCCGCCGGGTTGGTGCTGCGGTACTTCTGGTCGCGCTTTTCCCAGACGTGGGTGTCGGAGAGCAGGACCCAGCGGTTTGGATCGGTGCCGGGCGGGGCCGCCGCGATCGGACGGGCGCAAAGCCATCCGGCCGCGGCGAGCGATCCGGCGAGGAAACGGCGGCGTGTGATCATGAGTCTGTTGTCCAGCATGGTGCTCCATCCCTAACGCGGCCAACGGCCGCAGCCAAACGGCGGGCAAGGGGCGCCCGCTACGCTAGCCCCCCTTCAGTTTCGTCAGCTCCGCTTCGGCCTCGGCGATGTGTCGCTCCAGCAAGGCCGTCTCCTGCACGTCGTCGCGCTGCTTCTTGGCCCCGGCCAACTGCTGGCGAAGCCTCTGAAGCCGCTGCTGGACCGCGTCGATCTTCTTCTTGGCCTTTTTGTCCATATTGCGTTCAATCCGGCATCACGAAGCGTTTGTTCTCACGCGCCGCGCAAGCGCGGCGGCTAAACCACACGCCGCGCAAGCGCGGCGGCTAAACTACGCTTTGGCACGCCGCACAAGTGCGGCGGCTAAACGAAGCGCCTCCTCTTGGCTATGGATTTCGCCGTCCAACTGAGCCCTGTGGACTTCCTCCAGAACGGTCCGATAGATCGGGCCCGCGGGAACGCCCTGCCGAAGCAGGTCGTCGCCGGTCAGAAGCGGCGGCGGGTCCAGAACCTCACGGGGCTGCTGCAAGAGCGACCGGCACCACGCCACGTGGCCCGCGTCCCCGCCGGCGGCCGAAACCTCCGCCTCCTCCAGGGCCAGCAGGTCCTCAATCCCTTCGGCGACAATCACCTTCTGCAGCGTGGACCAGTGTACGCTCCGGGCCTCGCGCAATGCGCCACGATGTTCGACCAGCCAGGCCATGCGGTCCGTTTCAGCATTCGACAGGCGCCAGCGCCGGCAGACGCCTATCGCCCCCGAAGAATCGACCCACGCATGAACGACCGCCGCCAAGGCCAGCGGGAAACTCGGCTCCTCGAGCCGATCCAGGACCGCGAGGGTCCGCTCCAGCCGCGCCTGGTGCTCCTCGCCGGCCGGCACAATCTCCGGCAGCACGGACGAGGCAAGACCCGTCTCCAAGAGGAGCCGAATCCCACGGCCCCGGTGCCGGTCCACCAACATCCGCTGCATCTCCCCGCCGATCCGCTCCGGGCTCACCACGGTAATCTCAGACGCCATGCGCCGGATTGCCTCCTCGGTCCGGCCTTCCAAGGCAAAACCGAGCGCCGCGGCGAACCGCACCGCCCGCAGCAACCGGAGCTTGTCCTCCCCGAACCGATGGTCGGGGTCGCCGATGGCCCGGATGAGCCCGTTGGCCAAGTCCTGCTCTCCTCCCACGAGATCGAGGACGCGATCTTCCAATGGGTCGTAGAAGAGGCCGTTGATGGTGAAGTCCCGGCGCAGGGCATCCTCCCGGGGGCTGGAGAAGACGACGCGGTCGGGATGGCGGCCGTCGCTGTAAGTCTCATCCTGCCGGAAGGTCGCCACTTCGATCTGTCCGGCCCCGGGCGGACCGAGGACCGTGATCACCCCGAAGGCGGCTCCAATGGCCACGGTCTTGCGCCCCCGGAAGACCCTGCGGATTTGCGGGGGCGTGGCGTCGGTGGCCACGTCGTAATCCTTGGGCTGCCGGCCCAGCAAGCGGTCGCGCACGCACCCCCCGGCCCAATACGCCTGAAAATCCGCGGCGCGGAGTCGTCGGACCGCCTCTACTGCGAATCGTCGCTGCCGGTCTGGGTCGAGCGGGGGCACTGGGGTTTGGCTGGCCTAGTACAAGTAGGACAGGCATCTTGCCTGTCGGAGTGCAAGTAGCGCAGGCATCTTGCCTGCGTTCTCAAGGCACAGGCTGGAAGCCTGTGCTACGCCGGTCGCGCCACAGGCTGGAAGCCTGTGCTACGCCCGTACAGGTTACCCGAGACTCCCGGCCCCGGCAACCCGGATACCTCTTCCGGAGCATGGGCTCGGTCGTTTGGAGAAATCCCCCCGAATAGAGGGGATAATGTTTGACTTGACAGGGAAGCCGGAGATAGAATGCGCTGTTGTGCGGGTGGGTCTTTCCCGTAGCTTTCGGGGCCAGCATTGTGGAGGTGCGTCATGGTCCTTCGTCTCCGCAAACGAGGCTTCACGCTCATCGAGCTCTTGGTGGTGATCACCATCATAGCAATCCTGATGGCCCTGCTCTTGTACGCGGTGCAGGCCGCCCGGGAAGTCGCACGCAAGACTTCCTGCCTGAACAAATTGCGCCAGATCGGGCTGGCCGCCCACTATTTCCATGAGAAGAAGGGGGTGCTTCCGCCATCTGGCCGCGTCACCCGGAACTTCCGCGGTGGAATCCAATACATGGATGGCTGGAGCTGGCTGGTGGACCTGCTGCCGTATCTGGAGCAGCAGGAGTTGTGGGAGAAGCTCGACACCACCCGAGGCAAGCCGCTGGTGGCTTTCGGCAATCCCGACCAACATGCCATTGCCCGCTCCACCTCGATTCCGGCGTTCATCTGCCCGAGCTTCAGCGGCGACCGGTTTGTCAAGGGGACGCGCGATACGTTGGTGCCCGAAGCGCTGACCAACTACAAGGTCATGGGCGCGACCCACTTCGCCAGTCTGAACGTGGCCTCGCTGGACCCGACGGTGGTGCCGCTTTACGATCCGACGCGACCTCATCCGGACGGGGCGAGTTATCCCGGGTCGAAGCTGAGCTTTTCCGACTTCAGAGACGGGTTGTCGCAGACGATTCTCGCCGTGGAGAGCGTGGAGGATACGTATGCCCGCTGGCCCATCGGCTGGGAGGCCGCCGTGGTGGGGTTGCCCACCGACACCAGGTTCGACGCCTGGGACTACGTGATCTTCGACAACTCCTACGACCTGCACTTCTGGCATCCCTGGGGGTACAACGGGAGGACCGGGGACGAAAGCGGAGTTGACCCTTACTTCCGCACCTACCTGAGCCACGATTACGAGCTCTGGTGGTACATCCCCACGGTGGGCGGCGTTC
Source organism: uncultured Planctomycetaceae bacterium (assembly GCA_964354245.1). Lineage (GTDB taxonomy): Bacteria > Planctomycetota > Planctomycetia > Pirellulales > Thermoguttaceae > CAYGZI01. The sequence continues at coordinate 2,399 of CAYGZI010000195.1, read as the reverse complement.
TTGGGCAGAAGTACGGGCCGAGCAGCCATCATCGCGCGTCGGTCAACCACCTATTTGCGGATGCCAGCGTGCACAGCCTCTCGACCGACATCGACGTGGCGGCCTACATGTTCCTCATCACCCGAGAAGGAAGCGACCCGCCTCCTCCGGAGGAGTTGAAGCTCGGCGCCAAGGATTGACCGGCGGGGGCTTGCTTTCCGGTGTAGAATCGTCTAGGGATTAGCGTAAGCCCAGGTGGCGGAATTGGCAGACGCACCAGCTTGAGGGGCTGGCGCCCGCAAGGGCGTGCAGGTTCAACCCCTGTCCTGGGCACTCGTGGGACGACTTTCAAGTCGTCCCACACTTGTAAGACGACTTGAAAGTCGTCCTTCCGGCACCGCTACGACGACTTGAAAGTCGTCCCACCTCGTAAGACGACTTGAAAGTCGTCCTACTTGTGTCGTTCCGGTGCCACGTCGTAGCTCAGCATCGGCACCTGGTAGTAGCCCATCGCCGCGCAAACTACGTCCATGCGGTAGAGCGGGTCCTGCATCAGGCAGACCCTCCGGTCCGCGGCGGGGATCGTGGTCGTATAGATTCGCAGCTCCCCGCCCGCGCTGGTGATGATCTCCTCGCGCCAGTCGCCCAGCACGTCGGCCACGGCGACCACCGACCCTTCGATCCGGGGCGCCAGCGTGGGGCCGCGGTACTTCGAGATCCTCGATCCGGCGAGCAGCTCCCGCTGCGGATCCGCGTCCCACCAGACGGCCCGCGGCGAAAGCCCGCCCAGGTCCTCGTTGGAAATGAGCTTCCCCTTGCAGTCCCAGAGCCACCGCTTGTCCTTGAAATCCCGCTCGCCGGCGTAGCACTCGGCGCCCGGATGCGCCGGGTCGATGTCCGAGCACAGACCGGAGCTGTGGACGTGCTGCGTCGGCTGGTCGAACCCCCAAAGGACCTTCCCGGTCTTGGCGTCCACCATGCACATGCTGTTCTGCTTGCTCCGCGGCTCGATCCCGTAGTAGATCTCCAGGCCCGGCCGCGAGGGATCGAGATCGCCCACGTAGAAGTGGTCCGGGTGGCCCAGCCCGGTGGTCCAGAGCGGCTTGCCGTTGTCGTCCAGCACGGACGACCCGAGGAGGACCTCGTCGCGCCCGTCGCCATCGATGTCGGCGGCGTGCATCCAGTGGGCCCCTTGGCCGCGCCACTGGCGCGGCATCTTGCCGTTGTCCCACCGCCACAATTCGCGGAGCTTGCCCCCGTGGAACTCGTAGGCCACGGCCGTCATGAAGTTGTAGGTGCCGCGCTCGACCACCAGACACGGCGTCTTGCCGTCCAGGTAGGCCACGCACAACTGGTTCCGGGAGGCATAGTTATAGGCCCCGGGCCCGGTGAAGTCCTTGCGCGAGGGCCACTCCACCCGCGTCCGCGGCTTGCCCGTGAGCCCGTCGAGGATGGTCAGGTATTCCGGGCCGGACTGGACTCGGCCGTCCTTGTCGCGCAGGTCGCCCTCGCCGGTCTTGAGGGCGACTTCGGCCATGCCGTCGCCCTCCAGGTCGTAGACCACGTAAGGCGAGTACCAGATGCCTTGCTCGATGGCCCAGCCGAGGTCGAGCGTCCAGAGGGGCTTTTTGCCGTGGCAGTAGGCTTCGATCTTGTAGGTGCCGGGGCTGCGGCGCCAGTAGCCCTCCTTCTCGTAGGGATCGACGTTGACGTTGGGCTGCTTGATCACATAGTCGTAGCGGCCGTCGCCGTCCAGGTCGGCGATGCCGACCTTTTGGAAGGTGTAGTTTCCTTGAAGCGGGATCGCCAGATACGGCTTGCGGGGGTCGGGCGCGGCGATGCCGGCCTCAACCGGCGGGCCGTCTTCCCGGCCGCCAGCCGCCGCGCGAACCGAGTAGCTAAGCGGGGCCCCCGTTGGCGGCGACGCGTCGATGAAATCGGTCGTGCGGCGGATCGGCTCCGCGTTCAGCCGCACGGCCTGCCCACCGCCGCTTCGGCGATAGACGTTGAAGGCCACCTCGCCCGGGTCGGAGCGAAGCAGGCGCCAACCGACGTGTACCTTCCCCTCCTCCGTGCGCACCGCCACTAGTCCGCGGTCGAGCCGCTCGCGCACGGGCTTTTGTGCGTAGCCTTCGACGCGGGCGTTTTCCGCGGCCGCCGCGCCAGCGGCTGCCCAAAGGACCGTTAGAACACAGAACGTGGCAACGAAGCCGATCCGGCGCATGGCAGCACCTCCAAGGAATGAACCACGGACGTAGGGTGGGTCGAGCGAAGCGAAGACCCACCAACTCGACCGGTGAGTATAGCAGAAGCGACCCGCAGGTGCATGCGGGAGGAGAGTCTTGCCGTAAGAAAGGCGGACGTGCCCGGAGTATCGGCAATTCTCGCCACTCTCTGTGGTTCTCGGAGGTAAGACGTGT
>CAYGZI010000194.1:7057-9349 GCA_964354245.1 uncultured Planctomycetaceae bacterium | reverse complement strand
AGACGCCAAACCCCCTATTTTCACAAGGTCAATTCACAGTTTGCAAAACCCCAGAATTAAGTTTACCCGGGGCCGGCGCTTCTGCAAGCACCCTCGTAAAAATCTTTTGGGGGGGGGCGGCCAAAACCCATCTTGGTGCCGCAAACGTTCCCGTCGTCGGTTTCCCGCTTTGTGTCTTTGTGCCTTTGCGGTTCATATCCAGTTTGAGCTAGTCCACGACGCTTCCGCCTCTTGACGGCCGCTCCGCACGGGTGACAATCGACGCGAGTCGCATCTTTCGGGCGTTCCCCGGGCTGTTTGGCGAGGCGTCTTGTGGCGCGGATCCTGTTTACCTGGGAGCTGGGCGGCGGATTGGGCCACGTCGTGCGCTTTGCCCCCATCGTTCGGGAACTCACAAGCGCGGGGCACGACATGTTCGCTGCGCTCCGCGACCTGTCACGGGCTCAAACGCTTCTCGGCCAGTACGGGGTGCGCTACTTCCAGGCGCCGTTTAAGAACACGACCTCTGCCAACCGCATCGATCCGGCGCGGACTTACGCCCACATCCTCCACAACACCGGTTTCGCTGACTTGGAAGAACTCCGGGCGCTGGCCGGGGCGTGGCGGAATCTCTACGACCTGGTCAAGCCGGACCTGATCGTGTTCGATCACAGTCCGATTGGCCTCTTGGCAGCGCGTACAATTGGCGCGAAACGAGTGGTCATGGGCACCGGGTTCTCTTGCCCGCCGGACGTGCGGCCTCTGCCCGATTTCCGCCCGTGGCTGGCGGATGCCTCTGAGAAGCTGCGCCGTGACGAAGACGCGGTTCTAAAGAGGGTCAACGCCTTACTGGAGTCGTCGCGTCTCGAACCGCTCCAACGGCTGTCGCAGTTGTACAGCCAAGTCGATACAACGATATTGACCACGTTCGCCGAACTGGACCCGTATCCTCACCGCGAACGCACGGAGTACTATGGTGCCTGGTCCGAGGCGGGAGGGGGGCTCCCCACGTGGCCCAGCGTACCCGGCAAGAGGGTATTCGCCTATCTCAAGCCCTTTCCGGGGCTTTCGCGTCTCTTGGAGGCGTTGCGACAGCTCGGCCAGCCGGCGATCGTGTATGTCGAGCCGTTGGATTCGAACCTGCGGAGCCAGTTTGAATCCGGCACGCTGCGGCTGGAGTCTGAGCGGCTCGACCTGAATGCGGTGGGTTCAACCTGCGACCTGGCCATTCTGAACGGAGGCCATGGCGCGACCGCCCTGGTGCTTTTGGCGGGCAAGCCGTTGCTGGAGATTCCTTTGCACTTGGAGCAGGCCCTCAACGCGGCTGCCGTGGTCCGGCTCAACGCCGGGCTGCGTGCCGACGCGAACCGGCCGGAGGAAATCATCTCGAACCTGATGAGTCTGCTCCAACGGGAAGAATGCGCCGAAGGGGCACGAAGGTTCGCAGCCCGCTACGCCGCGTTCAACCCGCAGGAGGCAATTCGGCGCATCACTGAGCGGATCGGATTCCTCCTTCGTTGACGGCTCCTTCCCAAAGGAGGTATAATCGAGGGAGGCGGCACTGAGGCAATGCCGCGGCGTCCGGACCCCGGGGTGGCGGAGAAGAGCGTGGCTGAGAGTTTCGACGCCTATCACCGATGGCTGGGAATCCCGCCCAAGGACCAGCCGCCGAACCACTATCGGCTCCTGGCGCTGGAGCCGTTCGAGTCCGATCCGGACGTCATCGAGTCCGCAGCCGATCGGCAGATGGGGCACCTGCGGACCTACCAGACGGGCACGCACGCGGACCGGTCGCAGAAGCTGCTGAACGAGGTCGCGGCCGCCAAGGTCTGTTTGTTCAATCCGCAGAAGAAGGCGGAATACGACCTCCGGTTGCGCATGCAAATCGCCTCACGCGCCGGGCGGGCGCAAGCCCCCGGCGGGGCGGCCATCGACCCGGACGTGGCCGGATTGATCGAGCGGACCCATCTCCAGGCGCCCGGGAAGCTCTCTCCCGCCATCGGCGAGAGCCCGCGGCCGAACGTGGGCGTGGTCGTCGGAGTCCTCGCGGCCGTGACCGCGGTGCTGTTGTTGCTGGCCGTCGCGCTGCTGTGGCCGAAGGGTCCTGCCGAGCCGTCGGGCGATGGGCGGGTGGCCGCGGCTGGCGATTCCGCGGCCTCCGATGCCGCTTCCACGCATCCGGAGGAGCCGAAGACGGGGAAGTCGCAAATCGCCGCGTCGGCATCGGCCAAACCGAAGCCGACGACGCCGAAGCCCGCAGAGCCGAAGTCGACGGAGGCCAAGCCGCCGCAGCCGGAGCAAGGCGAAGCCCCT
>CAYGZI010000194.1:0-7047 GCA_964354245.1 uncultured Planctomycetaceae bacterium | reverse complement strand
CGAAGGTAGTCTTCATAACCGTCGCCCAGGACGACGAGGAACAGCAGCGGGTAGGGCAGCCGCCCGCAGATCACCACCAGCCACCCGGCGTCCGGGGGGAGTCTGCGCCGCAGCCGGAGCAAGGCGAAGCCCCTTCCGGCCCCGGGCTTGGGAAAGAACCTCCGAAGCCGGACGAGCCGCCTCCCGGTGAAGTGTGGCGGGTCGGCAAGGAGCCGGCCGGGCCTCCTTCGCGCCAACCGAATGTGCCGGTGGAGAAGGCGGCCGTTCCCTCCGAGGCCGAGCAGGAGAAGGCGCGAAAGCTCGTCCTGGAGGTCTATCAGAAGCAGTACGACCGCGCGACCGAGCCGGAAGACCAATTGGCGCTGGCCAGAAAGCTGTTGGCCGGCGTCCAGGAAGGAGAGAACGAGCCCGCCGAGCGGTTCGTCCTGCTGGCGATGGCCCGGGAGTTGGCGGAGCGAGGTCGGAATTGGCCGGCCGCGGCTGAGGCGATCGACGAGTTGGCGGCGGGCTTCCGGGTGGATGCGGTGGCGATGAAGGGCCAAGTGCTGGAGGAATTTGCCAAGGTGGCCCGGATGCCCCCGGACCACGGCGCGATTGCCGAGGCGGCGCTGCCCTTGGTCGAGGAAGCGGCGGCCCAGGAGGATTTCGCGCTGGCCGGCCGGCTGGTGAAATTGGCCCAGGGCGAGGCGGGAAAATCGCGCAACCGCGAATTCCAGATCGCCGCCCGGGCCAGCCAGAAACGCGTGCAGGAAATGGCCAGGGCCTTCGCAGGCGTCGAGGCCGCGAGGGCCGTCCTCAAGGACAGCCCGCAGGACCCGGACGCCAATCGAGTGGTGGGGCGCTACCTTTGCCTTGTGCGCGGCGACTGGGCGGGCGGTCTGCCGCGGTTGGCGTCTTCGAGCGACGAGACGCTCAAGGCGGCGGCTCAAAAGGACTTGGCGGCTCCGGCCTCGCCCGCGGAAATGGCCGCTTTGGGCAACCAGTGGTGGGACTTGGGGGAGAAGGAGGAGGCGGAGGGCCAGAAGCCGCTGCGGCTGCGGGCCGCGTACTGGTACCGCGCGGCGATCGACGAGTTGCCGCAGGGACTGGATCGTGATCGAGTGCAAGAGCGGCTGCAGCAAATCGCGCAATTGGAGGCGGCTGCCGGACGGGGGCGCGAGGCAAAGAAAGGCCCTTACCGGGCGTACGAAGGGACATGGATCGTCGGTTTTACGGTCCCGGGAAGCGGGCGACGGTACGTCATCGAGGCCGGGGGCGATGTGTCTTGGGGACCGCTGCGCGGCCGTTTGACCCGCCGCAACGGTGACCTGCTGATCGACTTCGGCGACGGGGCCCTGGACCGCATCAAACTGGCCGGCGAGGGGCTCGTGGTCGAGCATTTCGGTCTCGCGGCGCGTTATCCCAATCAGCCGACGTGGGAGGGCAAGGCCCGGCGGCTCCAAAAGGACCCGACGGAGACCCCTGCCCGGCTCTTCCGCTCCGTCCTGGGATTCTGGCTGATCCAGTACGCCAACAAGACGGCCCGGGCCTACGCCATCGACGCCAAAGGCAACGTCCTTGGCCAGACCCTCGACGCCAAAGGCAACGTGGTGCCGCAGACCAACAAACAGGGGCGTCTGACCGTCCGGAACGGCGAGATCGTGCTGGACTTCCAGGACGGCACGGTAGAGCGGCTCGAGCGTTACGGGCCCGGGCTGTGGGTGGAGCACTTCAACCCGGCGACGGCGTATCCTCACACGATCTTGCTTTTCGGCCTCGGGGTGAGGAAGTAGCGCCGGCGCCTGGCGAGCCCGCCAGGGTCCGGGCGAGCAACTGCTCCGCCGTGGGCCCGCTGACCCGTTCGAGCCGGACCAGGGCGGCCGCCAGGGCCTCGATCCCGGGCCGGTAGCTGCGGACGATCTCGAATGCGGTGTCCACGCCGGTCTTGACCAATGCCTTCTGACGCTGGTGGTCGTTTGGGAAGGCCCGGGCCGCGTCTGCGTGGACCTCGTCCATGATACGCGTGCTCACCGAGAGTTCCGTCTCGATGTCGAAGAGGTACTCGGCGGCCAGGGCGCCGGCGGTGTAGATGATCGAGCGCAGGACGTCCTCCCGGGTTTCCTTGGGGACGTTGCACAGACCCAGGCGGCACCCTTCGACGTGGTCGGCCCCGTCGCTCCTCAGCCCCTGGATCGATACGTCGCGGATCGGCCAGCCGAGATAGTGCGCGACTGCGGCACGGCCGCTTTGGCGGACCGCGTCGGCCGATTTGGGCGGAGAATCCATCATGACTCGAATCTAGCGAAACGGCCCGCTGGAGTCCCGAGACAAAATCCCTCCACCGAAAGGGTAGCCCAGGCGATCGAGGCGGTCAAAACGGGCGGGAGCGGCCCCGCGGGCTGACTTGGGCCCTGTTCCCCCAATTGGCCTATCCTTGTCGGCATGGACGGTTCAGACCGCCACGACCGGAACGAGTGGGGGCGCGGATCGGCGTCTTGCCCGCGTCGGGGTGCTCGGCTAGCATATCGCTGAGATCTCAGGACCGCGACCGAGGTTGCCATGTCCGGGCGGATTGCTCCTTGGGGCGCAATGCTGGCTGCCATGCGACCCTCGGGACCGCCGGACGAGTTGGATTCTGCCCAAGAACTGGAGATGACCGTGGACCGCCTTTTCAGAATGGTCGTGGCGCTCTTTGTCGCCCTCGTTCTCCTCGATGCGGGGCGGACGCGTGGAGCAGAGTCTCAGCAGACCCCCCGCGTCAAAGTGAGCGAGAACAAGCGGTTTCTGGTTTATGGCGACGGCAAGCCCTTCTTCTGGCTGGGCGACACGGCATGGGAGCTTTTCCACCGTCTGAACCGCGAAGAGGCGGATCGTTACCTGGAGAACCGTGCCCGGAAAGGTTTCACCGTGATCCAGGCGGTGGCGATCGGCGAGTTGGACGGACACACGGTCCCGAATGCCTACGGTCATCTGCCGCTGGAGAATCTCGATCCGGCCCGCCCGGCAGTGAAGGACGGCCCGGAGAACGACTACTGGGACCACGTGGACCATATCGTCAACAAGGCCGAGTCGCTGGGGATGTTCATCGGCTTTCTGCCGACGTGGGGCAGGTACTGGCACGACCGGGTCAAGGACAATCCGCCGCTCTTCACCCCCGAGAACGCGGAAGTGTATGGCCAATGGCTGGGCCGCCGCTATCGGGACAAGGCCGTGATCTGGATCCTCGGCGGCGACCGGCCGATCGATAATCCGCGGCAAAAAGAGATCATCCGAGCAATGGCACGCGGCTTGCGCAAGGGCGACGGCGGCGCCCACCTGATCACGTTCCATCCGCCGGGCGGCAATGGTTCGTCCACGTGGCTTCACGACGAGCCGTGGCTGGACTTCAACATGCGGCAGAACGGCCACGTCAAGGAGTTCACCGGCCGCTACGATCAGACCCGGGCGGACTACGACCGCAAGCCGATCAAGCCCGTGTTGGACGGCGAGCCGCTCTACGAGGATCATCCGAACTCGTTCAACGCAAAGCAGCTCGGTCACTCGCTGGCAGCCGACGTGCGCCGGCCCTTGTACTGGGACCTCTTTAACGGGGCGTGCGGCCACACTTACGGTCATCACTCGGTCTGGCAGATGTGGGCGCCCGGACGCGGACCGATCAACGGCCCGCTCTTGCCCTGGCACGAGGCGATCGATCAGCCCGGGGCGGGGCAGATGCAGTATGCGCGGCGGCTGATCGAGTCGCGCCCTTTCCTGAGCCGCGTGCCGGACGACTGGCTCATCGTGCCCGCGGTGCCGGCCACGTCGATTCCGGGCGCCGGCGTGAACCGCATGGCCGCGACCCGGGACGAAGCGGCCAGCTACATGCTCGTCTACACCCCGGCCGGGCGGTCGTTCCGGGTGCGGACGGGCCGACTGAGCGGCGAGAGGCTCCGGGCGTGGTGGTTCAATCCGCGCGACGGGAAGGCGCAACTCATCGACGAGTTCGCCAAGACCGATACGCGCTCGTTCGCGCCGCCCATGCCGGGCGAGCAGATGGATTGGGTGCTGGTCGTCGACGACGCGGCGAAGGATTATCCGCCTCCGGGGCAGGCGGGGAAGACCGTACCGGGCGAAGGGACGGCAAACTCGATGCGCCTCCCTTTCACCTTTCCCCGTGGCACCCGTTGACAACCGCCGGGAAGACTCCCAAACTCAGGCTGGTGCGCCGTCGCCAGTGCAAAGACCTCACTCAGCCGAGTTACGCCTGGGGCCCGGCCCCCGAAGTCAAGATCGCCGTGCCGGGGGTGACGACGTTCGCGTAGAATTACATGCGGGAGATTCATGTCGCTCGCTGCGAAGCCCCGGCTTCGGCACGAGCGCAACAGCAAAAGGAGAGCATCGTCATGAGCACGAGCTGGCGAGAGCACATTGTAAGCACGTCCGATGTCCTCCGCGGAAAGCCTCGCATCAAGGGGACCAGGATTCCGGTCAGCCTGATCCTCGGATATCTCGCGGCAGGCAAGACCGCACAGGAGGTCATCGCCGACCTGCCCGATCTTGACGAGACACAAATCGCCGCGTGTTTGGATTACGCGCGGGACCTCGCCGAATTCGAGGTGCCTGCCTGATGACGTTAAGATTCTTCGCGGACCAATGCGTTCCGAATCCCGTGATTGAGGCACTTCGCGATGCCGGTCATGGAGTGCTGCGACTGCGGGATCACATTCGGCCTGACTCGCCTGACGCGACCGTGATAGCGGCAGCCCAGGACCTTGGGGCGGTGCTGGTTTCGCTCGACGGGGACTTCGCGGACATCGTGACCTATCCACCATCCCGGTACAAAGGGATCATCGCGTTTCAAGTACGCAACCATCCGGAAGTGCTCCCGCACCTAGTTGCGAGACTGAATGCGTACTTGTCGGAGCATCCCGAGATGGGCGATTACGGTGGGAAGTTGCTTCTGGTAGAAGCGCATCGAATCAGGATTCGCACCTGAAGCGGATCACGGAAACCAGGGCCGCTTGTCCCGAAGCCGGAGCTTCGGAACGACGGGAACAATTTGGACTTGATCGCGCGGTATCTCCCGCGGCTGATCGCAGTTTCGGTAATGGACACAAACAAGCAGAGGCAGAAATGGAATACCGAGAGGAATCACTCAGACGCAAGTTTTCCGGTGCCGCGCACATGTGGGACACACACTCGATCGCGTTCTCGCCGGACCGCCGGTGGCTCGCCGTGACCGGCGAGAACTCGGTCAAGTTGCATGAAGTGTCGGAGGATAAGGCGCAGGTGAAAGCCACTGAGCAGTGAGGAGTCTTGCCACGGCAGTCATCGTGAATTGTCCGGCGTGCGGCGGCAAGTGCCACGTGCCTGACGGACTCGTCGGAAAGGCTGTGAAGTGCCCGAAATGCGCGACCGCGTTCCGCACGATGCCTGCCGAGAAGTCCGTGGCTCTTGCGGACCCGCCGTCGAGGATCCCCGTCGGCCCAGCCCCTGAGCCGGTTCCTGCCGGACGCCGGACGGCCGCCGACACGACCGAGGGCTCCTCGCGTTGGTTGGTTTGGGCGTGGGTCGGAAGCGGCGCAGTCACGGTACTGATTTGCGCCGCGTTGCTGTGGCTTTTTGAGGGGCCGGGCGGAGGCATTCAGATGGCGGCCGATGCCGCAGGTAAGACCAATCTCGGAACGCCCGGAGCCGCGAAGCTATCGCCAAAGACCAATGGCCAGTCGCCGGGCCACAAGACCGCGAGAGCGCAGGCCGCGGACCGCGCACGACCACCGGCGGCGCCGAGCGCCGGAGTTGAAGCCAATACGACGCCGATGCGCACCGAACCGGCCGCCATCCTGGAGAAACTGCGGCAGAAATCCCGGCTCTGCGCAACAGCGACGCCCAGCCGGAAGGAATTCCTCGATAGAATCGGTTTCGGAAACGAGGAGATCAAGGCCGCTCTACAACGTCTGAACAAGTATCCTCTTGATTTCAAGGAGTTCTTCACATTCTATCCACAGAAGTGTGATTTCCTGTTCAACGGCGGCAGCCTTCGCATGGACGCTTATCGACGTTCGGTCGCACGACTGAACTCCATACCTTTGGAGGAATTTTCGAAGTGGCAGCACACGCTTTCAGATGATCTTAGCGTATCGTCGCCCCACTGGTGCATCGCGGTGACGCTCTGCGTCGTGGACGAACTTTTTGGCGGGTCGAACCAGTACGACGAGGCGAGCGGCACGAAGTACCGACGAAGGCTTGCGGGAATTCGTTACGAGGATATTGCGGCATGCCGCGAACCGCTGGCCAACGACAGGAGAGACGAGATCGCGCTGGCGATTGCCCTCGTGGACGAGCTCTTTCCCAACGAGGCGTTTGACCGGGACATGTTCCGCAAAGCTCTGGGGATCACAGGCGGGCCTGACGCGGAGGGCCGAGGCCCGGCACCGCCGGGGCGGGCAAAGCAACCCGAAAGGACGCCAACAGTTCCCGAAACGACTCCTGGAAAGTCGACCAGCGGGCTGCGACAAGTGCCACTCCTTGTTCAGAGAACGCATCTGCCGGACTTTGCCAACGAAGGAGTTCGTGACCCGCCGGACACCCGCCTGAACGTCGCGTCGCCGTGGGAGCCCGACGACGACACCGCGGTAGCCGTCAGAGGTGCGAAGCAGGCCGCCCAGGCCGCGGGATTCGAGTTCGAGCCCGTTCGGGTGCTCCAGATCAATGAGAAGCCGCGTGACGTCGTCGCCAGTCTGTCCAAGGATTCGGACGTCTTCCTCCTCGTTCGGATCAGCACGCGCACGGCCGAGATCCGCACTCTTTCGCTCCTTAGCGTTCTGGCCGACGCTGCCCTCTACAGGAGAGCGGATCTCAAGCCTCTGTTCAGCAGGGGATTTCTCGGGGTGGAGAAACTCCAGTCGACTGAAATGTCCCGGGAGGAGTGGACGCGGAGGGCGGCGAACCTGTTCTCGCAGGAGTTCCGTGAGGAAGTCTTGCCAAGAATGCAGCGATCCCAGCAGGGGGACGGACCGCCGATGGATTTGCGGAAGTCAAACGGAGCGGGACCCCTGCTGGGATCGCTGCATTCTTAGCAAGACTTCC
>CAYGZI010000193.1:0-9354 GCA_964354245.1 uncultured Planctomycetaceae bacterium | reverse complement strand
GGGACCGCAACCCGGTCTTCGACCAGGACGAGGTCCGCCGCATGGTCAAGGAGGGAGTGCAGCGATTGACCGAGATGCAGCTTTCGGACGGCGGCTGGGGCTGGTTCTCCGGCTTCGGCGAGTATGCCTCGCCGCACACCACGGCCGTCGTGGTCCACGGCCTCCAGATCGCCAAGCAGAACGACGTGGCCCTCGTGCCGGGCGTGCTGGAGCGCGGCGTCGAGTGGCTCAAGCGCTACCAGGACGGCGAAGTCCAGAAGCTCAACAGTGCGCTTAAGAACCCCAAGGAGAAGCCTTGGAAGGAATCTGCCGACAACACGGACGCCTTCGTCTACATGGTCCTGGTCGATGCCGGCGTGAAAAATGCCGACATGCACGAGTTCCTCTACCGCGACCGCACGCGCCTGGCCGTTTACAGCCTGGCAATGTACGGTCTCGCGGTCGAGAAGCTCGGCGATAAAGAGAAGCTCGACATGATCCTCCGCAACATCGGCCAGTACCTCCAGCAGGACGAAGAGAACCAGACCGCTTGGCTCAACCTCCCGGGGAGCAACTACTGGTGGTGCTGGTACGGCAGCCAGTACGAGGCCCATGCCTATTACCTCAAGCTCCTCTCGCGCACCGATCCCAAGGGCGAGGTTGCGCGGCGACTGGTCAAGTACCTCTTGAACAACCGCAAGCACGCCACCTATTGGAACTCGACCCGCGATACGGCGATCTGTGTCGAGGCCATGGCCGATTTCCTGCGTGCCAGCGGCGAGGAGCGGCCCGAGATGACCGTCGAGGTCTGGCTCGACGGACAGCTCCAGAAGGCGGTAGAAGTCACGCCCGCCACGCTCTTCTCGTTCGACAACAAGTTCGTGCTCGAAGGCGCCGCGGTCAAGGACGGCGACCACGTGGTCGAGCTCCGCAAGCGCGGCCGCGGACCCTTGTACTTCAACGGCTACCTGACCAACTTCACTCTCGAAGACCCGATCACCAAGGCCGGGCTGGAGATCAAGGTCGAGCGCAAGTACTACCGCCTCAAGAAGGCCGATAAGTCGATCAAGGCGGTCGGCTCGCGCGGGCAGGTGGTGGACCAGAAGGTCGAGAAGTACGAGCGCGAGCCCCTGGCCGACCTGGCCATGCTCAAGAGCGGGGAACTCGTTGAGATCGAGCTGGAAATCGCCAGCAAGAACGACTACGAGTACATCGTCTTCGAGGACATGAAGCCCGCCGGGTTCGAGGCCGTGGACCTGCGGAGCGGCTACACCGGCAACGCCCTTGGGGCCTACATGGAGTTCCGCGACAACCGGGTGGTGTTCTTCGTGCGCGGGCTGGCGCGCGGGAACCACAGCGTCTCGTACCGGATGCGTGCCGAGATCCCGGGCAAGTTCAGCGCCCTGCCGACCAAGGCGTGGGCGATGTATGCCCCAGAATTGAAGGCCAACTCGGACGAGATCAAGCTCCAGGTGCGGGATTAGGGGCTGGGGATTAGGGATTGGGGATTGGGGTGGCTGCGGCAGAGCGCAGCGTGCCGTAGATGTAGGCTGGGGCGGAGCGAAGCGCAGCCCCAGCTTGATCGCGTAACCCTTGGCGTGCTGGGGCTGGCGCCCCACCGCACAAACCTGTGGCACCCGTGCGGTGCCCGGGAGAAAAAGATGAACGCCATCCGCCAACCATCGAGACTGCGGCGCATCGTCTTGGCCGCTCTAATAGTAATGGTTGGCTGCGTCTTGGTTGTTGGTGCATTCATGGTGAGTCGCGCGCGGCAGGAAGCCAGACGGTCGACCGCCTATGGACGGCTGTATCAGATGAGAGCGGTCCTTCAACTTTACGAACAGCAACACGGAAGGCTGCCGCCGCTTTGTCTTCGAGACAACCAGGGGAAGCCGATTCATAGTTGGCGGGCGTTGATTCTGCCGCACGTTCAAATCGAGTCGCTCAACGGGCTGGACCTTTCCGAGCCCTGGGACAGCGCCCATAACCGCAGGATCATCGAGAATACTCCGCCGGGGGAGTGGACGTACTTTGCCCGGGACGTTCCCTCGGACCAGTCGCCTGCCTCCACGCATATTCTGGCGTTGCTTGGCGCGGATTCGATTTGGGAAGCCACAACGGGCCTTCCCAAGGGGACGACCGGAGAACACCCGAACGCGATCCTGCTGATATCGGTCCCGGAGAGCAACATTGAGCCGATGCAACCAGGCGACATCACCGAGGACGCGGTCCGCGAGTTGGTCGAAGATGGCCAAGAGGTTCTCTTCATCACGGCTGGAACAGGACACGGCTATGGTGTCGTGAAGATCGAAGGTGGCAGGCTGGTGTTTGACAGTTGGCAGGAAGTACTTGACCGGGAGGGCAGCACGCCATGAGCCGCGGAGGGCGCGGTTGCAGGCAAGCCTGCAAGGAGTACGAGACCCGATTTCGGGACAGGCGGAGGAAGTACGTCGAGCCGTACGCTCGCGCCATCAAGGAGGGAGCACAATTCCCGGCACCCGTGTTTGTCGATCCGTCGCTTTCCGGCAACGCCGATGGCCTTTTTGAGATGATCGACGGAGCACGCAGGGTAATGGCCCACGCAGAGGCGCAAACTGCAACGGTCAAGGTATGGATCGTCAGCAAGGCTAGCGCGATTCAGACGCCGTTCGGTCAGGTAGCCCGTTGCGGCGGGGGATGAAGATGTGCGGCAGCCAAGTGCGGGCCCCGATTGTTGCTCAGGACTCGCCGACGTACAATAAGGCTGGTGGGGCTTTGAGAGGGTGTTGCCATGAAGTTCACTCGGATCACTCACAACCCGGCGGTGATGGGCGGCAAGCCGTGTATCCGCGGCTTGCGCGTCACCGTGGGGACGGTCGTGGGTCTGCTCGCCGCGGGCGACTCGCGGGAGCGCATTCTGAAGGCATACCCGTATCTGGAGGCGGAGGACCTTGACGAAGCGCTGGCCTATGCGGCCTGGCGACTCCAGGAACGCGAAGAGGAACTCGTCGTCCCATGAGCCTCCGGATTGTCGTCGATATGAACCTCTCCGTGGAATGGATTCCGCTTCTGGGGCTGCGGCCCAGCTTAACGAATTTGGGTCATTTGGCGGGCAGATCGCCTTCGATCCGCTCCGGCAGCGACGCGACGAAATCGCGGATCTCGTCGCGCACGCGCCGGTAATGCGACAGCCGCTCGTCCGCGGTCTTCGCATCGGCCGCCAGGCGCGGCGGATCGTCGAAGCCGACGTGGATCACGCGCGTGCCGCCCGGAAAGGCGGGACAGTGCTCGGCGGCGTGCCCGCACACGGTGACAACGCAGTCGAACTCGATCCCGCGCAGCTCGTCGACGTGCTTCGGCCGCTGCTTGGAGATATCGACTCCCGCCTCGGCCATGACCGCCTCTGCCGACGGATCGAGCCCGCGCGGCGCGATCCCTGCGGAATAGGGCTCGATGGACTCGCTGCGCAAGGCGCGGGCCCAGCCTTCGGCCATCTGGCTCCGGCACGAGTTCCCGGTGCAGACAAAGAGGACCTTGAGTCTCGTCTGCGTCATGTCCTTACACGTCCAGCGTATAGCCCTGGCGGTAGACCGGCTTGATGAGGGTCTCCAGGCCCTCGACGTTCTTGGCCTTGAGGTTCTCGGCGTCCCACTCGACGCGCTGGCCGCACCAGACGGCGAGATTGCCCAGGAGCACGGTCTCGGCCAGCGGCCCGGCGTAGTCGGGGAAGTTCGACATGGCCGGCTCGCCGCCGCGGATCGCGCGGACCCACTCCTCGAAATGGCCCGGCGAGATGGGGTACTCGACCTTGGGCCTCTCCACGGAGCCCTTGCCCAAAAACTGCCCGGTGCCCAAGAGTTTCCCCTTTTCGCCGATGACCAGTTGTCCTTCCGCGCGGACCTCCACGCCTTCGAGCAACTCGGCGGGCGGACGCTTGCCGCCGTCGTACCAGACCATTTTGACCGCGGGCCGCTTGTCGGTGGCGGCGAACTGATAGGTCACGATCGACCAGGCCGGGAAGCTGTCCTTGTTGTGGCCGGAGGTCTTGGCCTCGATCCAGACCGGGTTGCGCAGATCCAGGCCCATGTAGGCCATGTTGATCTCGTGGCAGCCCATGTCGCCCAGGGCCCCGGAGCCGAAATCAAACCAGCCCCGCCAGACGAACGAATGATAGACGGCCGGACCCTTGAGACGCTTGGTGATCTCCCCGTTTTCGCGGACCGGGGTATCGACGTGCTTGCCCTTGTACGGGCGCATGGGCGCCGGGCCGATCCAGAGGTCCCATTTCAGGTTGGCCGGAACCGGGTCTTCGCCGGCAGGGCGGTCTTGGCCTTGCGGCCAGATGGGGCGGTTGGTCCAGATGTGGACCTCGCTGACCGCTCCCAAGACGCCGGCCCGGAGCCACGCGGCCGCCTGGCGCAACTGTCTGGAGGCCGTGCCTTGGTTGCCCATCTGCGTGGCGACCTTCTTTTCCCGGGCGACCTTGCCCATCATCCGGGCCTCGTAGACGGTGCGGGTGAGCGGCTTTTGGCAGAAGCAGTGCTTGCCCAGGCGCATGGCCATGAGGGCGGCGGGGGCATGGACGTGGTCGGGCGTGCTGACCGTGACCGCGTCGATGCTCTTCTGCATTTCTTCGAGCATCTTGCGGAAATCGGTATAACGCTTGGCCTTGGGGAACCGCTCGTCTCCGGCGTTGTTGAGGGTCCGCTCGTCGGCGTCGCAGATGGCCACCACGTTGCCGTTGCGCCCCGCGTCGTTGCTGTCGCTGCCGCCCTTGCCGGCAACGCCGATGCAGGCGAACGCGATCTGCTCGCCGGGCGACTTGGGCTTATCGGCCTCGGCGGCAGCGCGTTTCTTCTTGCCGCGTCCCTTGCGCGGAGCGGGCTCCTGGGCGCCGGCATTGGCGGCAATGAAGTAGCCGATCCCGATCGTGGCAGAGGTTTTCAGGAACTGACGGCGGTCTTGTTGGTGCGGCATGGCGGGAACTCCTTGGGCTCTTAGGCGGGTGAAAACAGGCGGGAACGCGGCCATTCTTATACCATGCCGCGCGGGGGGGAGCAAGGGGGGAGACTGGAGGCCGGAGACTGGAGGCTGGAGGCTGGAGACAGGAGACAGAAGACAGGAGACAGAAGACGCGCTACGAGGGCTTGGCCGGAGTGGTGTCGTTGGGCGGGGATTTCTTTTCCGGCGCGGCGTCGGCGGGCGGGGATTTCTTCTCGGGCGACTGGAGCGTGGGCGGCGGACCGTTAAGGCGAAACAGCGGCATGTAGCGGTAGTAGACTTCCAGGGTGAGAACCGAAAGGCTCGTCATGTAGAGCCGGCCGCCCGGGCTCCCCCAACGGTCCAGCGTGGGCTGGTCCGGGTCCCAACTGCCCGTGCCGCAGCCCTCGCCGACCTGCGTGTTGACCAGGGTCCGCCGCATGGCGCGGTTCCACTTGTCCCAGTCCTGGTCCAAGTAGTTGTGCAAGACGAGCGTGGCGTAATACCAGTAATAGATGTCGCGCTGGAGATTGCCGTCGGGGAGGTTGGTCATGAGGTACTCTTTGCCTTCCAGCAGGGCGGCGTCGTCCGGGGCCGAGCCCATGTACTGAAGGCAGAGCTGCCCCACCGCGGTCATCGACGGCGACTCGCGCTGATAGGGCATGTAGCAGAACAGCCCCTGACGGCGGCCCACCGCCACGGAGTTGAGCCACCTGCGCGGGCTTTCGAGGCTGATGGAGTTGACGCCGAGCCCGGCCATCTGGGCGCTCTTTAGCGCCATGACTTGCCAACCGACGACGGAGGTGTCGCCCGGGTCTTTGGGAAAATAGCGCCAGCCGCCGGTGGACTCGTTCTGGGCCAGCTCGATGAATCGCACGGCCCTGCTGGCCGGGCCGCCGATCTTGGGGTCGCGGGTCATGCCGTAGGCCTCGCAGAGGACGATGGTGGCCAGGGCATGGGTGTACATGGGCTTGGGCTCGCCGCGCTCGCTGCCGCGGCCCATCTGCGCCAGGTTGCCGTCCGGGGCCTGCTGCTTGATGAGCCAGGCCAGGCCCTTGGTGATTTCCCTCTTGAATGGGCTGTTGCGGGTCTGGTGGGTCTGGCCTGCGCCGAGGAAGGGGAGGAGGGCCAGCGAGGTCGCGGCCGCGTCGGACTGATAGGTGCCTTGCCCGCTACAGCCACCTTGGCGGCCCGGACAAAAGCGGCCGTGCTGGAGGCTCCAGGCGCCGCTGGGTCCCTGGTGCTTGGCCAACCAGACGAGTCCGCCCAAGACCGCGCGGTCGGTGGCCGAGGTCCTGCCGCCGGTACCGCCGCCGGCGAAACCTCCTTTCGGCCGGAGCGAGAATCCGAGGCGGTCCCCGTCGCTGCCGGGAAGCGTGCCCGTGCCCTCGCCGACCCCTACGCCGCCCTTGCCTGCGATCCCGGCAATGCCGGGAACGGTGAACCCGCCGAGTCCGCCGAGCTCGGGGCCGACCAGTCCGGTAGACATGCCGCCGCCGGCCGGCTCATACCCTTCTGAGTCGTCGATGTAGACCGGCTTGCCCGCCGGCGCCTGCACTTCGCGCAGGGCTTCGGTGCTGATGTCGCCCGGGTTGAGCTGCGGGTTTCCAAGCTCGAAGTTGGCGAAGTCGGGCGCTTGCTTGTCTTGCTGGTCGCCGGCGTCGAACGCGGGGGCCTCGCCGGTCTGCGATTGGTTCAAGCCCGTGGGCAGGACGTGCGGCAAGAGCGTCACGACGAAGGCCAGGATCACAAACCCGATGGCGTGGACGACCGCGCTGGTGGCGTACCAATAGCCCTCCTCGCGGAACCATCGCTTGACGCGCTCCAGCGGAGAGATCGCCTCGACGCCGGAAAAGGTGACAGGCACCTTTTGTGCGAAGCACCCTTCGGGCCCTTCGGGCAAAAGGTGCCTGTCACCTTTTCCGGCCGTAGCCATAGGCGAGGCACTCCCGGAGAAGTCAGAGACGCTCATGGCCCGAGAAACCCTATCCAATCCCAGACGGGCGAAACCGCGGCGGACGCGCCCAGCGAGGAGCCCACCCCACTGACTGTATTATACGGTAGCCTTTACCGGCGCGCCAAACTCACGCACCCCCAATCGTGAGGGGATCTGGGAGGGATTGGACCGCGGAGGCGCAGAGACGCGGAGTCAAGAGATGGGAATGGGAAAGACGTCCGGAGTCTGTAAGACTTCGGAAGACTGCTTCTTCCCACCTCTCTGCGTCTCCGTGCCTCTGCGGTTTCTAACTCACTGGCTTAGCTCTATCGGCCGTGATAGGATTGAGCGATTGGCGCGCCGGCCCGGCGAGCGGGCTTGCGCCGCGCTTCGCAGTCTGGAGCCGTCTATGGACAACTTGGGAGTCTGGAACATGTCGATGCTGAAGAGAGTATTGCTTCTTGGGGTCCTGCTTTCCTGTGCGTGCTCGAAGGGAACCGTCGGTGCGCCGACAGCGGACGGGCCGTCCTGGCCACGCTTCCACGGCCCGAAGGGAGACAACATCTCCACCGGGACCGGCCTGCTAAAGAAGTGGCCCGACGGCGGGCCCAAGCTGCTCTGGAGGGCCAAAGGGCTCGGCGACGGCTTTGCCAGCGTCACCATCGCCAATGGGCTGATCTACACTGCCGGCAACGTGAACGACAAAACGACGATCGCGGCCTTGGACCTGGACGGAAACATCAAGTGGCAGGTACACAACGGCCCGGCCTGGACCGGCGATTCGCCCGGCTCCCGCGGCACGCCCACCATCGACGGCGACCGCTTGTACCACGAGAGCCCGTCGGGCGAGGTCGTTTGCCTCAGCGCCAAGACGGGCGAGAAGATTTGGGGGCTCAACATCCTGAAGGAGTTTGAAGGAGAGAACATCGCCTGGGCGTTGGCCGAGTCGCTCTTGATCGACGGCGAGCGCGTCATCTGCTGCCCGGGCGGCAAGAAGGCGAGCGTCGCCGCTTTGGACAAGAAGACGGGCAAGACCGTCTGGACCACGCCTTCCACCGGCGATAAGGCCGGCTATGCCTCGCCGGTGCTTGTCGAGCACCAGGGGCTCCGCATGATTTTGACCATGACCCAGCGGGCCGCGATCGGCGTCAATGCGGACAACGGAGAGCTGCTCTTCCGCCACGAGCACAAGACCTCCTACGACGTAAACGCCACGGACCCGATCTTCCACGAAGGCGAAGTCTTCATCAGCTCGGGCTACGGGTCGGGCTCGGAGCTTCTGAAGCTGACCGTGAGCGGCCAGAAGGTCGCGGCCCAACGGGTCTGGCAGTCCAAGGAGCTGGACAACCATCACGGCGGCGTGGTCTTGCTGGGCAGCTATCTTTACGGCGCTGCCCACAACCGCAACGGCGGCGGATGGGTTTGCCTCGACTGGAAGACCGGCAAGAAGATGTATGCGGAGCAAGGCGTCGGCAAGGGGTCGCTCACCTGCGCCGAGGGGATGCTCTACACGTTCAGCGAGAACGAAGGAAAGCGGGGCGTCGGGCTCGTGGAAGCCACGCCCGAAAGCCACAAGCTGGTGAGCCGCTTTCAGCTCCCGGCGGGCGGCAAGGGCCCCACGTGGCCGCACCCCGTTGTCTGCAACGGCCGGCTCTACCTCCGCCACGGCGACCTGCTGTTTGCCTACGACATCCGGGCGAAGCAATAAGGCGTCGCGTCACGATAAGTCGAGCGATTCTTGCTTGTGGTGCAGGCGTCTCGCCTGCATTTTTCGGGTGCAGGCGAGACGCCTGCACCACAAGAGTCAGTCAACTCATTCTGACGCGGTGACGAAGCGGCGGCCCAACAGCAACTCCCCTCTCCCGTTTCGGGAGAGGGGCCGGGGGTGAGGGGCCGTTGCGGATAACACGCCGGCGCTTGACATGCCTTTGCGGCGGCCAGTAGACTTGACCCCGTGCCGGGAGCGGTCTGCCGGCATCGGCACTTGCACCGGGGCCCCAAGGGCCGCCCTCCGGGAACACTTGGTTTGCGACATCCCCATTCCTGATTCCTGCCCGCCAATTGAAGGAGACCAGCTCATGACACCGCAAAACCAGATCAGCCGCCGCCAGGCGATCGCCGCGGGCGCCGCGGCCGCTGCCGTCACCATCGTCCCCCGCCACGTCTTGGGCGGCGCGGGCCAGACCGCGCCGAGCAACAAGCTCAACATCGCCGGCGTGGGGCTGAACGGGATGGGCTACGGCGACATCCAAAACTGCACGAGCGAGAACATCGTGGCCCTCTGCGACCCGGACCGGGGCGTCCTGGCCCGCGGCGCAAAGGCCTACCCCAAGGCCAAGCTCCACGCCGATTTCCGCAAGATGCTCGATAGCCAGAAGGACATCGACGCGGTGGTCACGGCCCCGCCCGACCACCTGCACGCGGTGATCAGCATCATGGCCATGAAGATGGGCAAGCACGTCCACTGCCAGAAGCCGCTG
>CAYGZI010000192.1:0-9370 GCA_964354245.1 uncultured Planctomycetaceae bacterium | reverse complement strand
GTGGGAGCGACCTGCACCGCTCCGCGGAGGGTTTCCTCGGCCTCTTTGGACCGTTTGTTTGCCAGCAGCAACTGGGCAAGCTTAATGCGTGCGGCCGGGTCTTTGGGGCGGACCTTCACCGCGCGTTGAGCGGCCTCCAGGGCGCGGTCCAACTGGCCCAAACGCTCGGCGGTCCACACCTCCAGTGAAGCCATGCCCGGGGAAAACGACGCCACGTCCCCCATCTGCCTGGTATACTCTCCGGCCTCGGCGTAGCGTTGAAGCTGCAGCAGCGCCGCGATCAGCCGTGCAAAAAGCTCGGCACGCTGATCGCCCAGACGGATTGTCTCTTTATACGCATCGACGGCCGCTGCGAGATTGCCTCGCCGTTCCTCGATCTGGGCACGAAGCTCATATCCAGGCGTCCACGATGGACGGCGACGGGCCAGCTCCACTTGCAGGTCCTCGGCTTCCTTGAGTAGCGGGTCCTTGGCATCCTTGGCCTGCTGCAGCAGGCGCTGCGCCTTGAAGTACCGCCAGTAGGAGCCGTTCTCTCCTTCGACGCCGCGGAGCACGTCTTCCCAGTGCTGCACGTCCGCCAAATCCCCGCCCTCCAAGGCCAACTCGGCCAACCGCCGGGCCAGACCGAGGTTGGCACGGTCCTGGTCGAAGAGATCGCGGAGTTCCTTGCGCGCCTCCGGGAGCTTGCCCTGCGCCAGGTAGAGTTGGGCGAGCGCCTCTCTGAGCGGCTTGGAGGCGTCTTTGGGCAGGCTCTTGAGTCCCGCATCGAGGACCTGGCTCGCCTTGTCGAGCTCCTTACGGGTCGCCAGCAGTTGAGCCCGAACGAGGTAGCTGTTTGCCGATTTCTTGCTCACCTTCTCGAGTTGTTCCAGCGCCCGGTCGGCATCCGCAGGCAGGCCCAAGCCTTCGTAGAAGAAGACCAGTCTTTGCAGCAAGGGCTCGGCATCGGGGAACGCCTTCTCGGCCTGCCGGAGTTGTTTTGCCGCGTCGCCAGCGATCTCGGCCTTCGGCTTGCCCTGGTGCTCGCTTACGAGCGCGTCCAAGTCCGTTGCGAGCAGATTCAGACGCCAAGGATCGCGGGGCGGGTTCTTCTTGGCCAGCTCGGTTGCCTGACGGAGGGCCTTTCGAGGCTCTTCCCAGTTGCGGGCCTGCTTCGGTAGGCCGGCTTGCTTTCGCACCAACCCCTGAGCCAGCAACAACCAGTTCTCTGCCGGGTTTCCGGCGGCCGCCCCGGTCTTCTCCTGGGCCGCCATGGCCCGTTGGAGCAAGTCAACCGCTTCCAGCGGCTGGTCCTTCTGAAGGAGCAAGCGGGCCCGCAACATGTCGCAAGAGAACCTCAACTGACGAGTCCTGGACGGCTTAGGCATATAGGACGTGAACCGGTCGACGGCGTGCTCAAATGCCTTGAGCGTCTCTTCGGCCTCGGCGAGGTCGCCGGTCTGGAGATAGGCCTCGGCCAGGCTCGCGTTCAACTGGATGCTTTCCGTGCCGCTCATTTCGAGGCCCGTCTGCCACGTCTTGATCGCATCGTCCAGGCTGCCCAGAACGGCTTGAACGTGGCCCAGGCCGAGATAACCTTGCTGGTCACGCGGGGCCAGGAGAGTGTATCTACTGTATTGCTTCTTTGCTTCTTCCAGTTTCGCCTTCACGCCGGCGGGACTGCCGGCTTTGGCCTGCATCCGCCCCGCTTCGCGCTGGGCGTGCGCCGCAGCTCGCAGCACAACGTCCGGATCGTCGGGCGCCAGCTTGATCGCCGCCTGCAACGCTTGCCCGGCATCCGGCAACTGATACTCGACGCAATAATCGTATTGAGCGACGCGAGCTTCGGAACTCTGCGGGTTGGCCTGCACCATCCGCTTGATGACGAGATCGGCCAGATCTTTCAGATCGTCTTCGTTCTCGCTGTTGGCCAGTTTCTTGAGATCCTCTTCCTCGAGCTTGCTCTTTCCGGGGGCCAGCAGGTCTCGCTGGTCCCGATAGATCTTGGCCAGGTCGCGGGAAAGCTCAATATCCCCCGGCTTCAGGCTCCACGCTTTCTCCATGCTCGCTACGACGTCCTGCTGGTCCGTGCGCCTCGTCAAATCGCCTGACTGGTATCGGCCGTAGCGCGCCAATGCCAGGCATCGCGAGGATTCCGGGTCGTTGCGAGCGACGCCGAGAACGTTGTTCGCCCCAGTCTCGGCAAGGGCAAAATGTTGCGCCGCGTCTCGAAACTGTTCCCCTAAAAGCAGATACTGCCCGAGTTCGAGGTGCAGCTCGGACAGACGCCGCTGGAGCGAAAGCCGCTTGTCCGGCGCATCGGCCTTGTAGGCCGCGTCCAAGTCTGACCCCAGGGCCTCGTTGAAGAATTGGACGGCCCGCTCCTTCGAGGCCCTATCCCGGGCAGCGCGGTCAAAGGTCTCGGCCAGACGCACTCGGGCCTCGGCGTCGTCCGGGCGAAGCTGAAGGTACTGGGAAACCTCCGCCGCAGCGCCCCTCCAGTCTTTGTTCTTCTCAAGGCCGTCGGCACGCTCCAGAAACGCACCCGCCATACGATGCACCTGGTAGCGATTCCACAGGTACAGCGACGGCGGCACGACCACCAGCAACGCGATGCCGATCGCCAGCAGCGGGACGTTCACCCGTCTTCTGAGGAGGCGCCGCGGCGACGATTCTCTTTTCCTTGGCACAGTTCAGGCCCTTGTTGCAGGCAGCGCCAACCGACTACTTCGTGGGGCTCTCGGGATACGGATAGCTGCCGTAGCGATGTGCGTATTCTCTCAGTGAGACTCCGTTGAATGCCGCGGCCACGACGTGGGCGCCCGTCGTCACGAGGTGCTCGTACGCCTTGCGGACTTGCAGCGTGCGGCTCACGTCGCGCCTCGCGCACAGGATCGTGGCATCTGCGTTCCGCGCGAAAACCAGGGCCTCGCTCGCCGCCAGCACCGGCGGCGTGTCGATGACCACGTGGCTATACGTCGCCGGGATTTGGTCGAGGAGCGCGGCCCAAGAGTCGTTGGTGATCAATCGGTGCGGGCTGCCGCGGAGTCTTCCGGCCGGCAGAACGTGGAGGCGGCCCTTCCAGACCGCCGCAATTGCCTCCTCCAGACCGCTCTCCCCCCTGAGGACGCTGGACAGGCCCGGCTCCAACGGGATATCGAACACCCTATGGACGTCCGACGAGCGCACGTCCCCGTCGATCAGCAGGGTCGGTTCTCCGGAGGACTGGGCGATGCTCACCGCCAACTGGACCGCGAGACTGGTCTTGCCTTCGTCGTTCACAGCGCTGGTCACTGCCAGGACCCGGGTCGATACGGACTGGTCGCCCAGCAGGAGCCTCGTGCGAAGGGTGTCCACGCTCTCCTGGAACATCGTGAGCCCGCGATGCCCGTTCTTGCCCCCCAGGCCGCGATGGCGCCGCGACGATTCCGGGAACCGGGCGATCTCCGCCACGATCCGGAGGTTGCACTGCCTTTCCAGACTGGCGGGATCGCTCAGGCGCTTAGCGAAATGCTCCCACAGCGTGGCCAGCAGAAGCGGCAGGCACAGCCCAAGGAGCGATGCGGGGATGACCGTCTTGAAGGGGAAGACCTCCACGGGAGCAAGCGGCGCCTCCGCCTCCTTCCACAACTGCACGCGGGAAGGGGCCCCCTGCTCCGTCTTAAGCTGCAACAGGCGGTTGGAGACGAGATCGAGGACCTTGTCCGCGCGATCCAACTCGGCCCGCTGGAACAGCATCTCAAAGCTCTCCCCCGTGTCCTTCTTTTGCTTTCCCAGCTCGGTTTCGTACCGCTGGCGCCATAGCGCGGTCGCGGCTTGCCGGCTCTGGAGTTCCAGGCGCATGGCCGCAAGCTCCTCGCCGAGCTTCTCCTGACGCTGGCCCCTCAATTGCGCCGCGATGTCTTGCCGGACCTTGCCACGGAGCGTCTCCACGGTCCGCTCATCCCGGGCGATTTGCTCGCGCAGCTCCTTGCAGCGTGGATGGCTGGCGCCTTCGGTGGATTTTGACGCAATCTCCTGGATCTTCGCTTCGTTGGCCAGAATCATCGACTTGAGCCGCTGGATCTCCGGATGGGCGTCGACCCTGGCCTCGGCTCCCCCGTCTGAAACCGCGGCCAGATCCCACGGAGTCTTGCGGTACGTTTCGAGCAGGGTGGGAACCGGCGTCACCGACCGCGCGATCGCCGAGCCGGCGGCAACCCCCGTCCGGTCCGTGTCCGCCGACTTCTCAGAAGCCCCTGTCTTGGCCGTGCCGGCAACCTCTTCCAGGGCTTTGATCCTGGCTCTGAGCACCACCTCCTCGACCTCCTCCCTTACCAGCCGCGCCTCCAGCTCACTGGCGGGGTTCCTCGCCACCGCGTCGCGCTGCGACCTGTCCGGGAAGGGGTCTCTTCCGGTCAGTTGCATTCCGAGCTTGCGCAGGCTCTCTCGCGAAGCAAGCTGTTTACTCTCTCGGTCCTTCTTTTCTTGATCGAGTATCTGGATGACCTTTAGCCCCCGCTGGCGCTCCTGCGACTCGCGCAGTCGCAGGTACGCTGCAACAACCGTTTTGACGACCCTCGCCGCGTCGTTGGGGTCGGAGCTTGCGAACTTGATGTCCCAGATTTCTGATTGCCCGCGGCGTTTTACCGCCACCCTCTTGGCGAGCCAGCCGACTCGGTCGGCCTGCTCCTGGATTTCGGGAACGGGCTTGGACGCGAGCGCCGTGTCGGCCAGAGCCGCGCCGATCACCATGGGGCTATTGATCAACTCAATTTCAGTCTGAACGGCGGCCTTCGAGTCCTGCTTCGGGTCGAATGCCACGAATAGTGGGGACTCTTCGATGCGGACCCACGCGGAGGCCTCGTACTTCGGCGTCCACAGCAGGTACGCCGCTCCCCCGGCCAGCGCCCCCAGGATCAAGCCTGCCGGCACCACGATCTTCCCCCAATGCCGCAGCGCGTCCCGTACTAGCGAGAGCGAGAATCCCCCACTGGGCGGCGGAGCGCCGCGCACCGCGGTCGTCAGGTTGACCGGCGTATGGCCGTTGGAAGAGACGGGGACGAGCCCCCGGCCGTCGCGGCCTGGCGCAGGTTTCGATTGCTTTTCGTTCGGTTCAGCCATGACTTGGTACTACGTCGAGAAGTGTGATCGGTGATCGGTGTTATCGCGCGAAGTGCTCGTCAGGAGCTTGGCCGCTCCCTTTTCAGAACGTCTCGTATGTCGGCGACTTCCTCTTGCGGGAAGAGCTTTCTCAAAAGCCAGAGCAGAAGCCCGAAAAGGCCTGCTGCCAAGAGAATCATCCCCCACCCGGCAACGTCGTGGGAAAACTTCTTGCCGGCCTCCTCGGACACCAGTTGGTAAAGGATCCCGGTGACGACAATCCGCGTTGCGTTGGCGACAAGAGCGACAGGGATCGTACAGAGGAGCAGCAGCGTCCTCTCCCACCAACTCTGTCGCACCAAGACCGCATAAAGGTAGGCAAGCGCGAAGACGCCCACGAAGATCCTGAGCCCTGAGCAGGCTTCTGCAACCTCCAGGGGAGTATGCGAACCGAGGAATATCGTGTTGCCCTCTCGTACCGCGGGCTGGCACAGGCACTGTAAGACCCAGGAGCTGATCCTGGTCGCAATGCCCTGCAACGGGTAACTGAGCCATCGCTCCACTCGAAACGGCAGCGGGATCATGAAGGCCAGGAAGGCGATCGCAGGCAGGCTCCACCACAGAACCCGCCCTCCGAGCAAAAGCCAGACCGTCCCCGCAAGCCAGAGCAGCATGGAGAAGCCATCCAGGGCGTCCATGTACCAGAGGGCCGACAGGAATCGCAGGCCGACGCTCGCACCGAGCAAGACCAGTCCGGGCCAGGCAAAACCGACTCGCAGTCCGGGGAACTGCTCCCGCCGGACCCACAACACGAACACGGCCAGAGGAGGGACGAGGAAACCGTGCGAATAATCGGCTTGCTTGCTCCACGCGGCAACCATCTTCCCGATCGTCGGCCAGTACGCCCAGACCATCGCCGCGCCCAGCAGGACCGCGACGGCTGCGAGCTTGGGCCAACCGAACTGCCCGGCAAGTGCGGGCAAAGCACTCGGGCCTGTGTCCGTGCGGCCGGTTGGTCGGAGATCGTCAACCTGCAATCTGCTCATGTTCCGCTGAGAAGGGTGAGGTTCTCGTCAATCGGGATTCTCGGCCGGGTTCAAGAATCCCAGCAACCGTTTGTAGAGCCGCCGCGTCCTCTGCCATATCGAGGTGGGCGACTCCGTGGACGATTCATCTGCCGGAGCCTCGTCCGGGTTCTCGATGAGATGCTCGGTGAAGAACTGCCGGTCCCGGGGGGCCAGCGACTCCAGGAACTCGGTCAAGGTGCCGTTGGCCCGGTCAAGCTCTGCCGGATAGTGCTTTGACTTGCCGCAGGACGCCGTCCCTTCGCGATCCAAGCGACGGCGCTCCGACCGCCGATGACGGTTCCAGATGTCCTTGGCCACGGTCTGAATGAAGGTGACGAGGCGGGCCCCGCGCGCGGGATCGTAGCGCAGAAGGAGTTCTCCGTCGTTCTTCACCAGGGCGTACCACACTTGGGCGGCGATCTCGTCGACGAAATTGGGATCGTCGCTGCGGCCGCCTAGAAGGGCCACAATCGAGGCCAGAAGCCGGTCGTGGCATCCGGCATAGAGGTCGTCCCAGGCGGCCACTTCCCCGGCGATACAGCGCTTCGCAAGACGCTCGTCTGCCAGCAGGGCGTCCGCAGGCACATGGGGCTCCTCAGTCTGCCCTACGTCCACGCCGACCGGCGGATCGGTGTCGCAGTCTTCAGCAGCCGTGGGACGCGTCTTCGTCTTCCTCATTTCAGTCCCTCATGGCGCCGGCCCAATCTGCGTTGCGGCCGGCCCAGTTGACGAAAAATTGCTCGGGAGAACCTGATACCGCGAAGAGGGGCAGCGGCCCAGGTTGGGCGCCGCGCGCACTCCACTCCATTGGGTGGCACTCACCCGCTGTAAGTATGGGTGCTCTCACCGTCCTGTCACCTCGGAGGTCGGTCTCGAATCCTTCGCTTCCGTCCGTGGAGGCATTCCAAATACCCATGCTAGGTGGAAAGGCGTGGGCCCATGTCGTCACGGGCCAAGCCCGCGCGGCAAGGTGCAAATCCTGGGACCTGCGATTCCGGCATCCCTTTTCGGACATGAACGTCCCGTCCGTCCCCAGACAGCCACAAGGGCCGCCGAGCAACGCGATCTACACCGCACAAGGCCTTTCACCCCCCTATCAGACTATGCCCGCCCCTTGCCACGCTGTTCCCCAACCCGTCCGAACCGCTATACTTGAAAAGGAAGTGCCCGCGTGTGCGTACCAAGAGCGCACCTGGCACGCCGGGCTGGTGAGTGGTCTCATTGCCACGGGATGCTCACCAGCCCTACGGTCTAATCTGTCTCTTCCTTATCTCCAAGAAGCCGAATAAGCCGCCGTGGCGCGCGGAGACGAGCGCGCTCGAGCGGCGCTTTCTCTGTGCGACTGGCCTCACATCACGCAGGAAAACACGGATTAATGAACGCCGTCTTCAATGCGGCTAGCAGTGTCCAGTGGTGGGACGGGCTCTGAGGGGAATCAAGCGAGCCTGAGGACTTGCTGCGTTCCGTGCAGTCGGTCTTAAGATCGCGTCAACCTTGCGAATGCCTTGCCCAAACGACCGACCCTCTTCCCTTGATCCGACCCAACAACCGTATGCCAGGTGTGCCTTCTCCACCGCCATCGGTTAGTTCCTAGGATAGTAAGATTAGCGGGACTGTCAAGTGGCCTCACCGATAATCGCTTGGGCCCGTTAGCGCAATCGCCGTGAATCCTTACGGTCATAGTTGCCAAGTGAACCAGCGGATCGGCCAATGAAACCGCAGACGGAGGTGGGGGTAACCCCCCAGGAAAAAAGCTTTCTCCCTCTTCGGCAAGACAAAACCCCGGCGCGCCGTAACGGGCTCACGCCAGCCCGTGTAGGGCTGCCGACAGGCCCGCGGCCGTCTAATGCTCGCAGGACCTACAATCCATGTGGGCCCCAAAACCCTAGTATCCTTAATGCCTAAGCCTTGCGGCGAGCACCCCCGCACGCGCATCGGATTTCGGTCGTCATCGGGTTTCTACGGCAAGACCTCGGTCACGCCAGCCGCCACAGGTCTTGCTAGCAGTGCACTCTCAGGCCCGACCCGCAGTGGCCCAAGCAGCGAACCTTGATGTCAGAGTGCTTGCACTGGAGCGTCGGATGCCACGTCGTGCGGTAATCATGCGCCGGCGACTCGGCATGTCTTCCACGAGGCTATACCTAAACCAGCCTCTGGGTGCCGACGCAATGACGTTGCCTGGCCGGCCAGCCAAACGGCCATACGGCGTTCAACCGATAGGGTGGCCTTCCGTGGAGGAGCCGACTGGTCGCCGGATTTGGCTCTGCACGGGCGGGATCCCCGCGAGCGGGTGGTATGGCTCGCTTTCCTTACCGCCTGGCAACCGCCTAGGTCCGCCACGTCACATTCATTCGACGAACAGACGAATCGCGCGGAAGTGCGTTCCATGGGCAACGGCACTCAAAGACATTTCACCCCCCCAGCCGGCCGCGGAGGTCGTCCAGGCACTTTTCTTTGTGAATCCGCCACTGCTTTAGCGTGTCGCGGTCGCGGATGGTGACCGTGCCGTCGGAGAGCGTCTGCCCGTCCACGGTGATGCAGAACGGAGTGCCGATCTCATCTTGGCGCCGATAGCGCCGGCCCACCGCCCCCTTCTCGTCGTAAAAGACGTTCATGTGCGGCTTGAGCTGGGCATAGATCTCGCGGGCAATTTCGGGCATCCCGTCTTTGCGGACCAGCGGGAACACGGCGGCCTTGATCGGGGCCAGGCGCGGATGGAACTTCATGTAGACCCGCGGCGTGGGCACGCCCTTCTCGTCCGGCACCATGTCTTCGTGGTAGGCCTCGCAGAGAAAGGCCAGCGCGGCGCGGTCGGCCCCCGCGGACGGCTCGATCACGTGCGGCAGGTAGCGCTCCTTGGTCAGGTCGTCGAAGTACGTGAGGTCCTTGCCGCTGCCGCGGTACTTGGGCTTGCCGGTCTCGTCGAGCTCCACCACGAGGGCATCGCCCTGGCGCACGAGCTTCCCTTCGGAATGGCTGCGGAGATCGAAGTCGCCGCGGTGGGCCACGCCTTCCAGCTCGCCGAACTCGCCCGGCGCAAGGAACGGGAAGGCATACTCGATGTCGGCCGTGCCGCAGGAATAGTGGCTCAATTCCGCCTGCTCGTGATCCCGCAGGCGCAAGCGGTCGCTCGCCAGTCCGAGGTTGATGTACCACTGGTAGCGTCGGTCTCGCCAGTAGCGATACCACTCGGGCGACGTGCTCGGGTGGCAGAAGAACTCGATCTCCATCTGCTCGAATTC
>CAYGZI010000191.1:0-9392 GCA_964354245.1 uncultured Planctomycetaceae bacterium | reverse complement strand
TTCCCCGATCCGCTGGGGCCGGTGACGACCACCAGGCGGTTGCGGGGGATGTCTACGTCGAGGTTTTGCAGATTGTGGACGCGGGCCCCGCGGATGCGGATCGCTTCGTCCGCCGAAATCTCAGTTGGCTGCTGTATCCCGCTCATGCCTGCCGGTGGGGCGCCTTGTCCGCGTTAGGACTCCCAGAGCATTGCCGGACGGAGAATGAGATTCGGCTCGCACAGGGGCCGCAACTCGTCGTTGCCGGCGCAGGTCCGCACGATCCGATAGCGGCCGCCTTCCGGGTCGCGGCGGACTTCGATTGTCCGGGCAGGGACATTGACCACCCAGTAGTCGGCAATGCCGGCCTCGGCGTACAGATCGGCCTTTTCGCCGCGGTCGTAGGCGAGGCTGCTTTCGGCGACCTCGATCACCAGGAGCACGTCGGCCGCGGCCGGCCGGCCGCGGGAGTAGTCCCTCCGGACAACCCAGGCGAGATCCGGCTCCGGGGCGCTGTCAAGTTCCGGGAGTCCTATTGAGTTCTGCACCCGCACCCACGCCCTTCTCTTCGGCAGATTCTCAATGCTCCACTCGGTCAGCCAGTCAACAATCACCTCGTGCTCAGAACCGATCGGGGTCATTTCCCGTATCTCCCCGCGGATGAACTCCAAGCGATGGCGCGGACCGCGGTCGAATACGCCGCACCGGATCATCTGGTCGTACTGGTCGAGCGTCAGGCGAGCGATGGTGCTCATGGACAGATTATAACACCAAAGGACCGTCCGTACAGCGCGGGTGCCGGGCGGGCCCGCTCAACGTGCGGCGGTGCCGATCGACCGATGCCTCCGGGCAAAACGGCTTTTCGGCGCTTCGCCCCCGGCAAGCCCCGCTGTAGCGGGATGGCCCGCCACGTTCGCGGAAAGCGGCCCGTGGACTACAATGGATGCGCCGTACAATGAAAAGATGCGGTTCTGGACCAGCTTGAGGATGGAGCCATGACCAAGAGCAAACGTTGCGGGCGTGCGACCTCGCGGACCGTGCGGATGCCTGCGACCCGCTTCGGCCACTTGCGGAAACGGATGAAGAAGAGGCCGCCCCGGGCTACACCGCCGATCAAGAAATGATGCCGGCCTATGGGATACCGGACTCTGCGCCAGTGCGTCGAGGACCTCGAAGCCGCCGGGCAACTGGTGCGGATCGAGCAGCCGGTCGATCCCCTTCTGGAGGCCGCGGAGATCCAGCGCCGCGTGTTTCAGGCCCACGGGCCCGCGATCTACTTTGCCAGCGTCAAGGGCTGCCGCTTCCCGATGGTGAGCAATCTGTTCGGCACGATGGACCGTCTGCGGTTCATCTTCCGCGATTCGCTCCAGGCGATGGAGCGGCTGGTGCGGTTGGCGGTCGACCCGGCCGACGTGTTCCGCCGCCCGCGCCTCTACTGGAAAACGCCCTGGACGGCCCGGCGCGCGAGGCCCCGCCAGGTCCGCTCCGGGCCGGTGCTGGCGCACGAGACCACGCTCGACCAGTTGCCCCGGTTGAAGTGCTGGCCCGAAGAGGGCGGGGCCTTTATCACCCTCCCCCAGGTCTACAGCGAGGACCCCGACGCCCTCGGCCCGGAGCACTCCAACCTCGGCATGTATCGCGTGCAGATCTCGGGCGGTCAGTATCAGCCGGGTCTGGAGGCCGGGCTCCATTATCAACTGCACCGCGGGATCGGCCGGCACCACGCCGCGGCCATCCGCAACAAACAGCCGCTCCGCGTGAATGTCTTCGTCGGCGGCCCGCCCGCCATGACCGTCGCCGCCGTCATGCCCATGCCGGAAGGGATGAGCGAGCTGGCCTTTGCGGGCATCCTGGGCGGGCGGCGCGTGCCAATGATCTCTCGGCCCGACGGACTGCCGATCCATGCCGAGGCCGATTTCGCCATCGTCGGGTCCATCGAGCCCGAGAGGCTCCTGCCCGAAGGGCCCTTCGGCGACCACCTGGGCTACTACAGCCTGAGGCACGACTTCCCGGTGATGCGTGTGGAGCGCGTGTTTCACCGCGACCGGCCGATCTGGCCTTTCACCGTGGTCGGGCGCCCGCCGCAGGAAGACACGATGTTTGCCAAGCTGATCCACGAGATCACCGGGCCGGTGATCCCCAAGGCCATTCCCGGGGTCCGCGCCGTCCATGCGGTGGACGCCGCCGGGGTCCACCCGCTGCTGTTGGCCATCGGCAGCGAGCGCTACACGCCCTACGACGAGCGCCGCCGGCCCATGGAGCTGCTCACTCTGGCCAACGCCCTGCTGGGCCACGGGCAACTCTCGCTGGCAAAGTATCTGCTGATTGTGGCGGGGGAAGACAACCCGGACCTGGACATCCACCACGTTCCCGATTTCCTGCGTCACGTGTTGGAGCGGGCCGATTGGCGGCGCGACCTGCACTTTCAGACGTGTACGACCATCGACACGCTGGACTATAGCGGCGAAGCCCTGCACCAGGGCTCGAAGGTGGTGATTGCCGCCGCGGGGCCGCCGCGCCGCACGCTCCCCGTGGTGATGGACACCCGCATCAAGATGCCGGCAGACTTGGGCTTCGTGTACCCTCGGGTGTTCCTGCCGGGGATTCTCGTGGTGGGAGGGCCGCGGCATCGGGCGGACGCGGCGGGCCGCGATCGCGCCGTGGAGCGGTTTTGCGCGGCCTTTCACCGGCAGGACGCGATCAACGGGTTCCCGTTGGTGGTCGTGGTGGACGACAGCGACCAGGCGGCACGGTCGCTGGCCAACTTCCTCTGGATCGCCTTCACGCGGAGCAATCCGGCGGCCGACATCTATGGCATCGAGCCGCTGGTGGCCGACAAGCACTGGGGTTGTTTCGGGTCGCTGGTGATCGACGCCCGGATCAAGCCGCACCACGCCCCGCCGCTGGTCGAGGACCCGGAGGTAACGCGGCGGGTCGATGCCCTGGGCGCGCCGGGGGGGCCGTTGGACGGGATCATTTAGGGGAAAGGATGAAGGATGTTGGTCGTTGGTCATTGGTCCTTGGTCATCGGTCCTTGGTCCTTTTGCTTCATCCCTCATCTCTCATCCTTCATCCTTCTCCTCTGGGTGTTTGCCGTGGGTGGCGCGGTGGGCAGTTTCCTGAACGTCGTGGTCTACCGGTTGCCGCGCGGGATAAGCCTGACGTGGCCCGGCTCACACTGCCCGGCGTGCAAGAGACCGATCCGGCCGCGAGACAACCTCCCGATCCTGGGCTGGTTCCTCTTGCGCGGCCGGTGCCGCGACTGCAAGGCGAAGATCGCCTTCCGCTATCCGCTGGTCGAGGCCATCACGGCGGCCGCGTTCCTGGCGGTTGGGCTCGTGGAGGGTCTTTCCGGCGGGGCAAACCTGCCCCAGCAGCTCGGTCCGTCGGCCGAGGCCATGAGCGTCCCGCACCTGGGCGAAACCGAACTCATTGTGCTCGTATCGTATCATCTGGTGCTCCTCTGCACTCTGCTGGCCGCTGGGTTTATCGAGTACGACGGCCACCGGCTGCCGCTGCGGCTGATGCTCCCCGCGCTCGTGGTCGGCGCGGTGGCGCCGCTGGCGTGGCCGGAGATCCGCCCGGTCCCCGTATATGACGGCTTGTCAGGTTGGATTGCCGGACTGTCCGACGGTGCGGCCGGGGTCGCGGTCGGGGCACTTTTGGGATTTGCCGCCTGGTACGTGTCGGGTGCCAGCCGTGGTGTGCCACTGCTTCGCAGAAGCAGTGGCACCGAGGCACCCCGTCGCGACCGCCTGGGGCTGGTGCTCGGGCCGGCCTGCGTCGGCTTGTTCCTCGGCTGGCAGGCCGCGGCGGTGTTGGGGCTTCTGGCCGTACTTATGCACCTGGCGGCCACCGCTCTTGGGCGAAAGTGGCCGGCCGCGCGTCGACCGTTCCCCACCCTGGGGTTGGCGGCGGCAACGTTGGCGTGGATTCTTATGTGGTACGATCTGGTGCGGATCCCACGTTCCTGGGGTATTCTTTGAAAGAGTGCCGCGCCCGGCGGCAACGGAGCCCTCTGCGATGACTGACCAGCCAAAACCCGACGAGAACCTCAAGAACATCCTCGCCTCGCCCAGCTACCGCGTGGCCTATCGGGACGTGGATTTCCTCTTGGACCCCAAGATGCGCGCCGCGCGGATCGAGCTGGAGCTCCTCAAGCCCGAACTCTACTTCGAGCGGCACAACATCGTCTCCACGATCGTGGTCTTCGGCAGCACGCGGATCGTCGAGCCCGCCCTGGCGGCCAACGAGGTCGAGCTTTCCCGGACCAGGCTGGCCCAGGCGCCCGGCGATGCGCGGCTGCGGCGGGCGCTGGACCGGGCCGAGCGCCTGGCAGCCAAGAGCCACTACTACGAGATGGCGCGACAGTTTGCGGCCCTGGTGTCGTCCCACTGCCAGCAGGACGTTCACCGCACCTGCGTGATCGTCACCGGCGGCGGACCGGGGATCATGGAAGCGGCCAACCGCGGGGCCTACGAAGTCGGCGCCAAATCGGTCGGGCTGAATATCCGCCTTCCCCGCGAGCAACGGCCCAACCCGTACATCACCCCGGACCTCTGCTTCCAGTTCCACTATTTTGCCATGCGCAAGCTCCACTTCCTGATCCGGGCGGAGGCGCTGGTGGTGTTTCCCGGCGGGTTTGGCACGTTGGACGAGCTGTTTGAGACCCTGACCCTTCGCCAGAGCCGGCGCATGCAGAGCATCCCGATCATCATCTTCGGGCGGGAGTACTGGGAGAAGATCGTCGATTTCCAGCGTCTGGCCGACGAAGGGGCCATCGACGACGAGGACTTGGACCTGTTCCATTACGCCGAGACCCCGGAAGAAGCCTGGGAAATCATCCGTAGCTTCCACAACCGAAAGGAAACCGAATGAAATCGCTCTTGCTGGCAAGACGTCGGGCCATCATACCCGTGCTGTCCGGACTTCTGCTGACCGGGCTCGCCGCGTGGCCCACCGCACGCGTCGCCTGGTCTGCCGATCCGGACAAGAAGGCGCCCGCGGCAACCGGCGCAGGCAAGAAGCAGGAGCCGCCCGACGTGTTCGCCGTTCCGGACGGCACCCCCGAACAGCTCATCCAGTATTTGGACAAGCTGAGCCAGATGGAGCCGCCGGCCCGCGACCCGAAAACCATCGAAGAGTTCAGCAGGAAAGTGGGCGCGGCGGCACTTCAGGCGGCCGAGAAGATCCTCGCCAAGAAGCCCAACCAAGAACAGGCGGCATACGCGGTGAACGTCAAGCTGGAGGTCCTTGCCATGCTGGACCAGTCCGGCCAGAAGGAAGCCTTCGCCAAGCTACAGGCCTTTCCTGCCGAGTTGCAGAAGCTCGGGTGGCCGCAGCTTGCCCGGCTGGCCGGCGGGGTTCTGCTTCAGGCCCGGCTGGCCCGCGCCGAAGGCGCAGGCGCCGAGGATCTCAAAAAGCTTGTGGAGGACATCAAGAAACACCTGGCGGCGGGCCCTCTGGATCCTGCCGACAGCGGTTT
Source organism: uncultured Planctomycetaceae bacterium (assembly GCA_964354245.1). Lineage (GTDB taxonomy): Bacteria > Planctomycetota > Planctomycetia > Pirellulales > Thermoguttaceae > CAYGZI01. Next base: position 3,928 of record CAYGZI010000191.1, on the reverse strand, counting down.
GGCGGTTAGCGCTGCGCTTGCGGCGGAGAAGGTGGACCGGGCCGGGCTGGCGGTGAAGGCTTACGAGGATTTCGCCAAGGTCTTTTCGGCCAGCAAGGACGATCGCATGACCGCGTTCGGCGCGAAGCTCCAAGGCGCGGCCCGCCGCCTGACGCTCTTGGGCAAGCCGCTGGAAGTCCGGGGCGTCACGGTGGACGGGAAGCCGCTGGACTGGGCCCAATACCGGGGCAAGGTCGTGCTGGTCGCGTTCTGGGCGACGTGGTGCGGACCCTGCCGCGTGGAAATCGGCAACATCCTCAAGCACTACGAGGCCTACCACGACAAGGGATTCGAGGTGGTCGCGGTCAGCATGGATTTGAAGAAACCGGACCTGGAGTCGTTTCTCGCCGAGAACAAGCTCCCGTGGACGGTCCTGTACGACCAGGCCCTGCGTACCGACGCGGCGGACAACACCATGGATACCCGGTACGGGATCATCACGATTCCCGAGCTGATCCTGGTGGGGAGCGACGGTAAGGTCGCGTCGATGGATGTGCGGGGCCCGGGGTTGGGCCGGGAGCTGGCAAAGCTCCTCGGCCCGCCGGAGCCCCCCAAGCCGAAGGCCGCCAAGGCAAAAGCAGGGGGCGACGCCGGCAACGCCAAACAAGGAAAGACAGGCGGAGACTAACGATTATTCCTAATTTTCCGGCGGGTCCCGGCCGATGCTAACCAAGGTGTGAGTCCCTTTGGCCCCCGATCCGGGACCCTGCTTCCGGGTACGAGGCGAGCCACTAACTGCCGTCATGGGGGGCAGGCCATGCCTTGCCGAGCACGATCGGCGATATGCCGGCTCCTGGCCGGTTTCTCGCTCTTGGTCCCGGTCCTCGGGTGCTGCATTGGAGGCGGTCGCGCGGTCCTCGTGTGTGGCGACGGGCCAGCCCAGGCCGCAGGCGGCTGCTCCCGATGCGGTCTTCCACACCGGGGTCTTGGACCGGCAAGGTGCCGACCCGTCTGCTCTGAATGCTCGCCGGGTGCAGGGCCCCACCAGGGCTGTGGAATCTGCGGCGTCGCGCCCGTGAGGGGAGCCTTGCGAGCGGTGCGGGGCCGGTGCCATTGTATGTTCTGCCGGTTTCGGGACCTGGTGATTGGGCCGCGCGGCGCTGCCGGCCCCATGACGCCGCCGGCGATGGAGAGCCCTTTTCCGCGATTTCATCCGGTTCCAAGGCGACCCGCTCTGTTGCCGTCGTCCCTGGGATGCGGCGCTGCGGACAGCGCGCCGGAGCGTGAGACGGCCCCTCGTGAGCCGGAGGAAGTGCCCACGCCCAAGCCGACCCCGGCTCCACTCCCCGAAGCCACTCCGCCGGTGTCGCCCAAGCCCACCGACGGATGGAAGCCCTCCTCGAAGAGGCCGCCGCAGGAGGCGGCGGGGGCGCGGCCGTGGATGTTCCGGCCCGTCGGCAGCCGGCAGCCGGCAAGCGGCGCTCAGCAGTCGGCAATCGGCTCTCAGCAATCGGCAGCCGAGTGAGCCGATTCTGCATCGGGTGCGGTTTCCGCAATTCCTTCCAAGATTGCGCGATTGGTGCTGCGCTGTCACATTCCCGGAGATGAGATTCGCTATTCCCGCCAGGTTTCCTAAACGCAAGGCTTTCTGGGACTCTGGGTAGACTATTCCGGCCAGGACCCCACTGGTCAAGGGTGGTGCAAAGGGCGGCCGATGGATTATGGGTGTCAAACCGCTGGCAGGGACGCGATACCGTCGCGCCGCCACGCGGCCGATGCGGTAGAGAGACCATTGCCTCCGTTCTGATTGGCTCCGACAGAGTTCCCATGGCCGACCGATCCGCTCGCCTGCCAATGCCTTGGCGTCCCCCTGTCTGTGTTCTTCTGGCGGTTCTTGGAGGAGTTGCCGTCTGCGCCCGATCCGTCCCCGGGTCGGAGCTGCGGCAAACGGCCGTCGTCAAGGCCGTGCAGAATGCCTCTGGGGCCGTCGTCAACATCCGCGGCGAAAAGACCGTCGGGACGTCCCCCGCCCAGCACGGTTCCACCGATCCCGGCCGGCGCGTCAACGGCATGGGGACGGGCGTGGTCATCGACGAGCGCGGGTACGTCCTGACCAACCACCACGTCGTGGACGGCGTGCGCGAGATTCAAGTCACCCTGGCCGACGGCCGCCGGCGCACGGCGAAGCTGCTGGCCCGCGATCCGGAAACCGACCTGGCGATCGTCAAGGTCGCGCTGGAGCCGGGCGAGCGTCTGCCGGTCATCACCATCGGGACGTCGTCCGACCTGATGCGCGGAGAATCGGTGATCGCCGTGGGCAACGCCTTCGGTTACGAGAACACGGTCACCCGCGGGATCATCAGCGCGTTGCACCGGGCCGTCCAGGTCAGCGACGCCCAGTTCTACGAGGACCTGATCCAAACCGACGCCAGCATCAACCCCGGAAACTCCGGGGGCCCGCTGCTGAACATCGACGGCGAGATGATCGGCATCAACGTGGCGGTCCGGGCCGGGGCCCAGGGGATCGGGTTCGCGGTCCCGGTGGACAAGGCGGTGGACGTGGCGGGCGAGCTGATGGCCAAGACCGCGGCCAAGAAGGCCTGGCACGGCGTGACGCTGAAGAAAAGCTCTCCGGGGGCAGGCCGCGAAGTGGTCGTCGAGTCGGTGGAAGCCAAGAGCCCGGCCGAGGCCGCGGGACTCAAGCCGGGGGACGCGATCGCGGCCGTGGGCGATATCAAGGTCGAGCGGCCGCTGGATTACTATCGGGCCCTGGTGGAATCCGGCCCCGAGGATCAGCTTGCGGTGACGGTTCGCCGGGGTGAGGAGAAGCTCAGCGCCAGCCTGGCCCTGGCCGCACCCCCCGCCCGCGTCAAACCGGCAACCGGTCCCACCTGGGAGCTTCTCGGGCTGGAGCTGAAGGTCATCCCGCAGCAGGAGTTCCGCCAGCGGTTTCAGACGGAGTATCGCGGGGGGCTTTCGGTGACGTCGGTGCGTGCGCAGAGCCCGGCCGCCGAGCAAGGGATCCGCCGGGGCGACGTGCTGGTGGGCATGCACATCTGGGAGACGATCTCGCTGGAGAACGTGCAGTACATCATGAACCGGCCCGAGTTCGCCAGCCTCAGCCCGGTGAAGGTCTGGATCCTTCGCGGGAACGAGCCGCTGTACGGCTATCTTCCGGTGAGCATGGTGCAGGCGCAGCGGAAGTAGGGTTCAGGGTTCAGGGTTCGGGGTTCAGGGTTTCGGACATCGCTAAGATCGTCTATCCTGGACCCTGAACCCCGAACCCTGAACCCTTCCCATGGAATCCGAGTTCATCGCCCATCTCCGCCGGCGGATTGGTCCGCACCCGCTCGTGCGCCTGGGACTGGGCGATGACGCCGCCGTGTTGCGCACCGCCGGGCGCGGCGATTGCGTGCTGACCACGGACCTTCTGACGGACCACGTGGACTTCGAGCTTGCCCAGGTCGATCCGCGCCGCGTCGGGCGCAAGGCCCTGGCCGCCAGTCTCAGCGATCTGGCCGCCATGGCCAGCCGGCCGCTGGCGGGCGTGGTTTCCCTGGCGTTGCCGCGGACCGGGGGCATGGACCTGGCCGTGGCCCTGTACGACGGCCTCTTGCCGCTGGCGGAGCGATACAACGTGGCCATCGCCGGCGGCGACACCAATAGCTGGGACGGCCCCCTGGTAATCAGCGTCGCGCTCCTCGGCGAGGTGACGCCGCGCGGGCCGCTCTGCCGCAGCGGCGCCCGCCCGGGCGATTGGATCGTGGTCACGGGGGCGTTCGGCGGGAGCATCCTCGGACGCCACCTGGACTTCGAGCCGCGGGTCGAGGAGGCGCTTCTGCTGGCCGGGCGCTATCGGCTCCATGCCGGGATCGACGTGAGCGACGGGCTGTCGATCGACCTCGAGCGCCTGGCCGAAGAGAGCGGCTGCGGGGCGATGGTAGACCTG
>CAYGZI010000190.1:0-9455 GCA_964354245.1 uncultured Planctomycetaceae bacterium | reverse complement strand
GACATGAAGCGATGGTGGCCTGTTGTCAGCGCGCCGCTCCTGGCGTTCCTCGCATTGGGGGCCTCGGCCGGCGCGGCGGAAGAGAAAGGACCGAAGAAGGACGCTGCGATCCAGGACGCGGCGTCCGAACCAGGCGCGGCCGGCAAGAAGTTTGTCTTGACCGGGCCGGCCGTGTTCGACATGGCCGAGGTCTTGGCCTTCGGCAAACAGGAGATACCGGACGGGTGGAGGGTCCGCTATCCGAGCGGCCACTACGTCCAGTGCGGCACCGTGCCGAACCTGGGGGAGAAAGCCTACCCAAAACTCAATTCCAAACGCCCGCTGTACGGCTTCGTCAGGTTCGACGTGGGCTACTACGACGCGAAGCCAGGGATCACGTACCACTTCGTGCTCGACGAATCGGGCGAACCGGAGAAGAAGGCCGGCGCCGACGCCGGCAAGACTGAGAAGAAGGCCGGCGAGACGCAAGCGAAGAAGTCGGCGCTCCTGGAAGCCATCTCCAAGAGCCTGGTCGGCCCCGCTCCCCCCGCACAGCGATCCCAGGAGCCCAAGTGTACCTACGACTTGCTCTACTTTGATCTCAACGGCGACCGCGACCTCACCAACGATGCGGTGATCAAGGCCGCTGAGAAGCCAGTCTTTGAACTGACCGACGTGCAGGAATCCCCCGCCGTCCGATACTTTAACGAGCTGGCGGTCCCGTTCGACTTCGGGGCGCCCCTCGGCAAAAGGCCGTTCTCCCTGGTGCCTCGAGTCCGCGTGCGCGGTGCGGGCTCCGCATACGTCGAGTTCATCCCGAAGATGGCCCGGAGGGGCACGATCCGGCTCGGCGATCAGGAGTACGTGGCTTGGCTCATCCAGTCGGGCACGGTCTCCGGGCGGTACGACCGGCCGGACGTGGTGTTGGAGGTGGTTCCGGTCAATCGCACGGCGAGAACCGTCTTGGTCTCTGGACCGCTACGGCAGATGCAGGTCGTGGACGACGAGTTCCTGACGGTCTCGGCCAGCCCGTTGGGCGACAAGCTGACCATCACGCCTTACCGCGGCGAGTTGGGAACCCTGGAGATTGGCCCCGGCGGGAGGGCGATTACCGAGTTTGGCGCGGTCGGGAGCCTCGTGGGACGCACGACGTTGGTTTACCTGGGCAACCCCTCCGCGGCTCCCGAAACGCTTCCCCGCCGCTACACCGTGCCCGTCGGCGACTACATGCTGCCGTATCTGACGGCGCGATGCGGCCGGCTGCGGTTCAGCGCCCGCACGATTCAGACCGGCGCGGAGCCGCAGTTGTTGCCTGGGCCGTCTTTCCCGATCCACATCCGCAAGGACAAGCCCTTTGTCCTGGAGTTCTCCGGGAAAGCGGAGGTCAAGTTCATGGACCCGGCCAAAGACCGGTCATTCAAACCGGGAGACGAGATCTACATCTCGGCGATGCTGAACGAGCCCTTTCAGGGAATCCAGATTACGAGGCTGTGGGACGCGACCCAGAAGACGGGAACGTCGAGTTACGTGACCGAGGGGAGGACAGTCACGACTGCCGAGTATGCCAGGCTCGACCCGACGATCGTGATCCAGAACTCCAGCGGAGAGAAGGTGGCTGAGGGCAAGATGCCCTTTGGGTGAGGGGGGACCTGCGGCTACTCGTGGCGAGTAGCAAAGGACCTCAAGGTTTCCGGACCGAAGGAAACATTCGTTGCGACGCTGACCTACGATACGCTCGACCTCTACGGCAAGATGGAGGCGAAGCTGCCGATCGCCATCGAAGCGAAACCGTAGGGGACATTCGGCCGGCGCGGCCGCGCACGGCGCGGACCGCCGGAACATTCCTCGGATCGGAGCCTCTCGCGCTGCCAAGCCGGAACAAAGCCATCGGTTCCCGCCTTCGGTTTGGCAGCGCCCTTTTCTAGCCGCGATGGGCAGCGCGGATTGGGCACTGGAGTGTACAGGTTTAACCAGCTTAGGCAAGGGTGACCAACAAGCCCTGGGGCAGCATGGTCAGCCGGCAAGGAGCATTTCGTGAGAGCGACACTGTTGTTGACGGCCGTTGCCGGGGTATTCGTTGCCATGGCGGCGTCGGGCCCGGCGGAGGCGCCCAAGCCGTCGCAGATCGACGTTGCACCCAGAGGCGAGATGACGCCCATCGACCTGTCGGCGAAGGCCAACTGGGGAAACACCGAATGGTTCGGCGGCTCCTATCGCGGAAACGGGCTCGCCGAATTGCCCAGACGCAATATGGCACCCCGGGCGAGGTCGCCGAGGGCGCTCCCATCGCCGAGTACAAGGTGCACTACGAGGATGGATCCGAGGCATCGATTCCCGTTGAAGTGAAAGCGGGCGCACGGATCGACGTCGAGCTGACGGAAGGCAATGCGTTCGATCTGGGCTCCGCCTTCGACGACGCGATGCAGGTGTCAGGTCAACCGAAATGACGTGGGGCTTCTGATGAGCGGTAGGTGTCCATCGAGCCAAGGAGCGCGTAGTGCCATGACGAGCAAGTATCGGCGATTCGGTGACCTCGGCACGGGTTGGCTTGCCCGGCCTATTGTGGGTTGGGCGATTGCCGCGGCCGTGCTCGCCCTGGGGATTGTCGGCCAGACGGCGACCGCAGTGGGCCAAGGTGCTGCCGAGAAGGAACGGACCACCGCCGGCACGCGCCGCGCGCTGATCTTCTGCGGCCATCCCGGCGATGCCGGACACGAAGAGAGCTACGCCGCGGTCCTTGAAGCGCTCACCACGACCCTGACCTCTCGCCTCCGGTTCCCGGCCGGCCAGGTGCTCGTCTGGCACGGCACCAAGCCGCAGGAGGCCAAGAGGCCCTCGCAGGGCGTCTGCCGCGGGCCCGCGACGTGGGAGGCGATCCAGGCCGGCGCTCGTGAGCTCCGCGAGAAGCTCAAACCCGAAGATACCCTTTGGGTGTTCGTCATCGGGCATGCCCATTTCGACGGCCGCCGGGTCTTCTTCAATCTGCCCGGCCCCGACGCCGACGCCGAGCAGTTCGGCAAGCTTTTCCAAGGGCTCGTCGCACGCCAGCAGGTCTTCTTTATCACCACGCCTGCCAGCGGATACGCGATCAAGTTCCTTTTCCAGAAGGATCGGGTGGTGATCACGGCCACCGAGGCCGACCGGGAAGTCAACGCCACGATCTTCCCCCTGATGCTGGCCGAAGTGCTCAGCACTCCCCCTGCCGCCAAGGAGTTCGATGCCGACGGCGACGGGCGGATCACGCTGTTGGATCTCTACCTGACGGTAAGCCGGGGCGTGCTTTTGGCCTACGCCGAAGCCAAAAACATCCCCACCGAGCACGCCCTGCTCGACGACAACGGCGACGGCCGCGGCACCGAAGTGCAGCTTGATTACCTGGAAGAAGAGCTCGGCGGGCGACGCCGCGCCGGCCCGCCGCCGGCGGTCAAAGAGGGGCACGACGGCGCGCTGGCGGCCACAATCGACCTGGGCACAATGCTCGCCGAGGAACCCCGCGTCGGTGAAGCGGAAAAGGCCGGCGCGAAGACAATTCGGAACGACAAGGACACCAAACCGCGAGGAATCCTCGATGAATCAACCGGAGAAGACCGTGACGAGTAGTCCCAGTTCGAACCCCGGTGCGGCCGCGGCGGCGCCGCCGAAAGGCCAGTCGGCCGGCTCTCGAAAGCGCTCCTGCATGAAGGTCCGTGATGCTCAGAACAAGCCAGGAGGGCACCAGTAGCGCAGGGCCGTGACGCAGGAGATCGCAAAACTGCTCTTAGCGTGCGCAGGATCGTTCCTGGAGCGGACCGGGGCGATCAAGGTCGCGATGTCTCTGGGCATGACGCTCCGCGAGATCGAGGAGTACCTGGATTGGCTGGATGCCGCCAGGTCGCCGTCGAGGTACGCTTTGTCTCACTGGGCCACGGCTTCCTTTTCTTGAGCGAGGAGGTGTCCGATGGGACTTTCAATCATTCGACAAGAAAGGGGCCGGCTAACAAATCGCTGGAGCCGACCGGGCCGGCATCACGGCCTTTTGAGGTTCAATGTCAATCCGCCCGGCTGGGCAGCTTAGCTTTAGCGCTAGACGGAGGAGCGAGTATGCGGCCGTCACGGTTTCCGGTGCTGTGGTTTTTCGTGCTCACCTACGTGCTCCAGGGCGTCGGCCAGTGCGTGCATTTCTACGTGATGCATCGCCTGGTGGCTCAGGTGCCCCGCGGGGCCTCGTTCGAAGACACACCGTTGATGACCTGGATGCCCTACGCCTACTATCTCACGAACGTGGGGCCGAGTCTCGCCGGCTTGCTCCTGACCGTCTTCCTGTACGGCTTCCCCGGCCTCCGGCGGCTCACCGTTCAGCTCAGCCCCTTGTCAGTCGGGGGAGCATGGTTGCTGCTGGCCGTCTGCCTCGTCGTCCTTCTCCCGGAGAACCTCGCCTTCGTGAGTCTCGTTGCCCTTGTGATCGCCCTGTGCTTGCACGGCCCACGTCGCTGGCTGCTTGGCCAGGGTTGGCCGATCCTGGCCGTCTGCTTGTTTCTCCCGCTCGTAGTCGCCGTCATTCCTCTCGGAATCCTGGCTACATTCGGCGCCTCGGTGCCAATGCAATCATGGCAATGGTCCGAGTATCTCTACGGCGCAGTACTCGGCGGAGGCTTCTTGGGCGCGGCGCTGTGCGAGGAGATAGGCTGGCGCGGGTTCGCCCTGCCTCACCTTCAACGCCGGTACTCGGCGCTCGTGAGCAGCCTCATCATCGGGTTGGCGTGGGCGGTTTGGCACTGGCCGAATTTCCTCCTTCGGTCCGATTCGTCTTCATGGCAGCTACTGGCCTTAGTCCCCCTGACAATGGCGATCTGCGTCGTCTGGACCTGGGTTTACAATTCAACAGGAGGGAGTCTGTTCGCGATTGTGGTGCTACACGGCGCGACATATATCGCGCCGAATCTGCACCGCGACTCCGAAGTCGCGGTATGGGGGTGGGTGATACAGTTGCTGCTCTTCGCCGTCATGGCGGTCGGGCTGGTGTGGCGATACGGGGCTGCGAACTTGTCGTTGCGCGACCGCGTCGTGGCTCAACCGCCTGACAATTGCGTGAACCGGAGCGGCGAATCCGCCGGAATCTGAAATCAGCGCGTAACCGCGAGTTGCTTCCACCCGTCGCCGCCCGGTTAGGCTTGTCGTTCGGCTCCTTGACGTCCCATGAAGCCATCCCGTTTCTCGGATACGTCGAAAACTGACCAAGTTTTGGGACAGTTCAGCGGGAAGTCCTGGCGACCATGCGAAGGGCGCCAGCGGTCTTGCCTGTTCTATTGTTCTATTGTTCTATTCATAGCGATGCGCAACTTGGCCCGACAGCGGAGTTGGACCTGTGATGTCCGGCCAGTATCGTGTATTCGCGGGAGTGGTCGCGAGAAGTTCGAGCAGTCCGCCCCGCGGTTTGAGAGCAAGCCCGCACTGCTTGCGGGATAGAACCAGACCTTGAGGAATTCGCAATGAATCAGCCAGAGAAGAAAGTGGCAAGTGGTCCCAGTTCGAACCCCGGGGCGGCCGTGACGGCGCCGCCGAAAGGCCAGTCGGCCGGCGGTCGCTCCGACCAGCGGCCGGCCCTGTCGGCCGAGGACGCGGCGGTCGTCGCCCGGCTGCGGGAGGCACACGCCAAGGTCCGCGAGGAACTGGCCAAGGTGATCGTCGGGCAGGAGCAGATCCTCGACCACCTGCTGGTCGGCCTGCTCTGTCGCGGGCATATCCTACTCTTGGGCGTCCCGGGGCTGGGCAAGACCCTCATGGCCCGCACGCTCGCGCGGACCCTCGACCTCACGTTCCGCCGGGTGCAGTTCACGCCCGACCTCATGCCCTCGGACATCACCGGGACCGACGTCATCAAGGAGGACCCCTCCAGCGGAAAGTACCAGTTGGAGTTCATGCCAGGCCCGATCTTCACCAACTTCCTCCTGGCCGACGAGATCAACCGCACTCCGCCGAAGACCCAGGCGGCCTTGTTGCAGGCGATGCAGGAAAGCGAGGTTTCGGTGGGCCGCACCACCTACCGCCTCAACCCGCCGTTCTTCGTCGTCGCCACGCAGAACCCCATCGAGATGGAGGGGACCTACCCGCTGCCGGAGGCCCAGCTCGACCGGTTCATGTACAACCTCCGCGTGATCTACCCGACGTTGGACGAAGAGGTGCGGATCGTCAAGCAGACAACGGGCGTACACATGGTGGAGACCAGCCCGGTGCTGAAGTGCGACGAGCTTCTGCGTTTGCAGGAGCTGGTCCGCGGCGTTCCCGTGGCCGACGACGTGATCCGCTACGCCGCGCGTCTGGTGGCCGCCTCCCGGCCCGGGGGCCCCAAACCGCTGGAAGGCGTCCACAAGTACATCTCGTACGGAGCGAGCCCCCGCGCGTCGCAATACCTGGTGCTCGGCGGCAAGGGACGGGCGATCCTCAGCGGCCGATACCACGTGGACTTCGCCGACATCCGCGAGATGGCCGCGCCCGTGCTCCGCCATCGTCTGGTGCTCAACTTCCACGCCCGGGCCGACGGCGTCGACGCCGACACGCTCATCGGCCGGCTCTTGAAGGCCGTGCCGCAGGAAAGCTCCAGTGGCTAGCGCAACGGTAGTGTTCGGCCAACGTAGGCGGCACATTGCCGGCCTGCGGCAAGCCGATCGAGGCCGGCCGGACGATCCCGCAAGCGTGTCCTTGATCCTCAGAACAGGCGGTTATTATCCGTTCCACGCACCCACCAGCTCGGGAGGCCCCTCATGGTTCCACAACTCATTGGTCGTGCCTTAATTGTGTCCAACCTGGCCTTGGCGGCCGCCGCCGGGACGTCGTTGGCCGCCGAGGACTGGAGGATCGCGGCAACGCTGGTTGGACACGAAAGCGTCGTGAAATCGCTCGCGTTTTCGCCCGATGGCACGCGTTTGTTCAGCGGGAGCTTCGACGGCGAGATCAAGGTCTGGGACGTCCGCACCCGCAGGCAACTGGCCGCTTGGAACGCCAAGCAGAAGCTTCTCGGCCTTGCGGTCTCGCCCTCTGGAGCGACATTGGCGTCCGCCGTCTTTGTAAGCGGCGGCCGTGGCGAAGTGAAGCTTTACGACGCGGGCACTTTCCGGTTGCGTGCGACGCTTCCGTGTCCGCGCGTCGTCTACTCGCTGGCGTTCTCCCGCGACTCGGAATTGATCGCGGCTGCGGGTGATCAAGAGGTCTGCGTAGGAAGCGTCCGGGACGGTCGCCTGAAGCACAAGTTGGCTGCTGGGATGTTTGCGGTGCAGGGACTGGCGTTCTCCCCCGACGGCCGCACCCTCTATGGCGGAGGAATGCTCGTCTATGGCGGAGGAGTGCTCGTCAATCCCGGCATGCTGAGGGCATGGGAGGTGGCGTCCGGTAGGAAGGTTGGCGAGATCGAGTTCCCCTACCCGGTATCGGGTATCGATCTAAGCGGCGACGGGACCTTCCTGGCGGTAGGCGCGGGCTTCCTGCACGTTGTCGACATCGCGAATGCGGACAAACGCGTCCGGTTCACCAACCGTTGGTTCGCCGTCGACGAGCGGTGGGATGGCGTCCAGACGTTCATGCAGGAGCAATTCGGGCACGTTGCCATCGACGCCAACCGGAAGCTCGTCGCGGGTGCTGCGAAGAGCCCCGGCTCGTTGACGCCCGAGGCGGGCCACGTCGCCTTGTTCGCCCTGAAGGACGGCCGCAGAATTGCACAGCTCCAGACGCCAAGGCCGGCCAAACGCGAGGTTCAGCCCGGCGACTACAACGTCACCGCGGTCGCGTTCTCGCGCGACGGGAAACTGCTGGCCTCCGGCGGCAAGCAGCGCACGGTCACGCTGTGGACGGCGCCAGCCGCGGAGCACGCGCAGGGCGGCCAACCGGCCGAAAGGTGAAGCTGACCAATTGCATCGTCAACGAAGTGCCGGACGAAGTGTTTGAAGTCCTCACCAAGCCCGGCGACATGATTTCGGATCGTCGACAGGGATGACCCGCGTTAGACCGCTGCGCGCAAACGCAGTCCCGCAAGAAGGCTGACAACCGTGGCACTCGACGCCCGTGAGCTGGTCGATCCGGCGTTCTTCTCCCGGCTGGAGAGCATCCAGTTGCGGGCCCGCTCGGTCGTCGAGGGTTTCTTGCACGGCCTGCACCGCAGCCCGTACGTGGGTTTCAGCGTCGAGTTCTCGTCCCACCGCGAGTACGTCCCGGGCGACGACCTGCGGCACGTGAACTGGAAGGTCTTTGCCCGGCAGCGGCGTCTCTACGTCAAGGAGTACGACGCGGAGACGAACATGAACCTGTACTTGCTGCTGGACGTGAGCGGCTCGATGGAGTGCGCCAACACGGGCCGCAGCAAGCTGGAGTACGCCGCGGCCTTGGCGGCCGCGCTGGCCCACCTGGCGCTCAAGCAGCGGGACGCCGTCGGTCTGACGCTCTTTGCCGATTCGATCGTCACCCACGTCCCCCCGCGCAGCAAGCCGCAGCAATTGGACGACATCCTCCTGGCGATCGTCTCGAACCGCGCCCGGCCGGTCTCGGACGTGCCCCGCGCACTGCACCAGGCGGCGGAGCTGGCCTCGCGCCGCGGGATGGTCGTGATCCTCAGCGACCTGTTCGACGACGTCCCGTCGATCGCCCGCGGTCTGGAACACCTCCGCTTCAAGAACCACGAGGTGCTGATCTTCCACATCATGGACCGCTGGGAGCGCGATCTGCCGCTGGAGGGCAACATCCGCTTCCACGACCTGGAGACGGCGGAGCAACTGGTCACCCGGGCCGAAGGCATCCAGGGGGCCTACCGGAAGGCGGTCGCCCAGTGGCGGTCGGCTTTGGACGCGGAATGCGTCGGCCGGGCCATCGACCGGATCGAGCTGACGACCGACCAGCCGCTCGACCAGGCCCTGTTGGACTACTTGGTGACGCGCTCGAAGAGTTATTAAACGATTCCAACCGAGAAGGAGCCGAAAATGGAAAGAGCCAACGTTCGCATGCTTGCGATGGCTGTGATGGGATTGCTCACAAGTGCGGCGGCAGTCTTTGGTGCGGAGCCGCCGAAGCCCGAAGAGAAGGCGGACCCGCTGGTGAGCGGCTGGCTGAAGGTGTGCTCCGCCCACGCCCGGGACTATCGGATGTATCCCGTCGGAAAACCGGACAACGTCTTCAAGCTCTTGCCGAACCCGGTCTTTCGACACAGCCAGCCGGTCCGCGGCGACGACATCGGCGCCGTGTGGCTGTGGGTGGGCGAGGATGGCCGGCCCGCGGCCGTCGGGACGGTCTTCGCCTACTCGGGAGGCGCGGGAGGCGAGGGGTTCCGCTTCGTCGCGCACGAATTTCACTCGTTGTACGAGCAGCCGCTCCAGGCGGTGTGGCGCGGGCAGGCGCAGTGGTCGCCCAAGCAGGCGGGCGTGGACTGGAAGCCGATCCCCTCGGCTCCAGCCCCTGCGGCGTCCCCCGCCGGGCGGCTGCGGCAAATGGGTGAGCTGGCCCGCCAGTTCCAAGGG
>CAYGZI010000189.1:0-9457 GCA_964354245.1 uncultured Planctomycetaceae bacterium | reverse complement strand
CACGTGGCGTATCGTTGGATTTGCGGCGGTGTGTCGATGAACTATCACACGCTCTGAGTGCCGGCCCCCCTCCGTTAAGCGGATGGCACCATACCGGGGGGTAACCGATCCGGATTGACACACCTTGCCCGGTTCGGGATAATCCCGCCCTCCTGGTGCGCGATCCCCGGGCAGCCTCCACGAAGCTCCTCTCGCATTCGCCACAACCGCGCCCTGATTTCCTGTCGGACCAGACCGCCCATGACCTGTCGCGGCACTCCTTCTCTGGGGGTCGGCGAGCCGCACTTCGCGGCCCCCGGGTCGCGTTGTTCCTCGCTATGGATCCTGGCCGCCACGTGGTTCTGCTCTGCGCTGGCAACCAGACCCGCCTTGGGCCAGCGACAACTGGGCGGCGACAGGCTCATCCAGCCCAGGACCGCCGCGTTAGCCCTGCCTGAGCCGGGACCGGGCGATTATGGGGTGAGCGAGATGCGCCAGGACGGCGGCGCGAGCCCCGACCTGCCCTCGCGTCCGAATGCGCCCGGACTGACTCCCGCTGGAATCGACTCCGCACCCGACGACGGTGGCCGGCCGTTCTTGCCGGGTTTCTTCCGCTTACCCGAGGAGCGCGTCCGCGGCCCCGGACAGCCGCTGATCCAGGAGAGCTGGCTATGCCGGCCGTTGAGCTTCGGCGGGTTCTATGGATTTGTGCAGGGGAGCCAATTGATCGACGATTGGGCCTACGAAGAGCAGGGGATGATCGGCGGGATGACGCTGGGTTGGGACTTCCACCACTATTATGGCTGCGAGATGCGGCTGGCGTTTGGGCGCGTGGTGATCGGCGACAACTTGCGGGCGATTGAGGCCCAGATCGCGGCCGACGATGCCGCCGGGCTGGGCGCAGCCGACCCGGTCCGCCGGCGGTTCGACCACGGCCGCGACAACGATCTTTTCCTATGGGAAGTGAGTGTGCTCTATTACCCGTGGGGCGACTCGCGGTGGCGGCCCTACGCGACCCTTGGCGTGGGCGTGACCAGCGTGGACTTCATCGACCGATTTTCGATGGTCTACCAGGACGCTTTTTTCGCCCTGCCGTTTGGGCTCGGGGTGAAGTACCTGCACAGCGACTGCTTGGCGTTCCGCCTGGAGCTGATGGACCACATGGCCTTCGGCGGTGGGAAGCCCATCGAGACCATGCACCACCTCTCGATCACCGCGGGGATGGAGGTCCGCTTTGGCGGCGCCCGGCGGGCCTACTGGCCTTGGAACCCGGGGCGTCACTACTGGTAGCCTATTGCTTCTTCAGCCGCACGGGAAGCCGGTCGATCTTGGCGGCCAGAATGAGGTCGTTTTCCGACAAGCCGCCGATCGCATGGGTCGAGAGCTCGATCCACACGTGGCGATAGCCGTCGAGGTGGAGGTCCGGGTGGTGTCCCTCGCGCTCGGCCAGCTCGGCCACCTTGTTGAAGAAGTCGATGCCCGCCGCGAAGTTCTTGACGATCCAGTCCTTGCGGATCCGCTTCTCATCGTCGGCGAGGCGCCATCCCGGCAGGCGGGCAAGCCCCGCCTCGATTTCGACGTGGGTCAACTTCGAGACGCCTCCTTCGCAAGGGACGCACTTCCTCGATTCCAGTTCCATCACGCGCTCACTTGGCATGGCTGTCCGATCCAAGCGTCAGGGTCTAAAAGATTCATAAACGGCCGCGAGCATTGTCAATGAATTGTCTCACGGGCGGCGGGTGCGTCAAGAACGCGGGGATCGCCGGCAATCCGGCACGCGGCCCACGGGGCCGGGACACCTTGGCCGGAAATCGCACTCCCCCGGTCAACAAGCCGCCGGAGCCCCGTTGGCCCGTCTGCGCTCCTCCGCGAGTGTCGTCTCTTCGGGCCCTCTAGCGCGGAGCGATTGCCGCGTCGAGCACCTTTCCCGGCTCGTCGGCCCATTGGCGCTTGCGGTAATCGTAGGAAAGGACCAGAAGGCGCCCGCGCGCGATGCGGACGACCGTAAACTGGCCGGGGCCATTAGCGGCAGGCGACGGAAGCTGCACGAAGTTGAGCCCGCGGTACTTCTGCACCGTCGTCTTATGGTAGTGCCCGCCGAGGACAAGAATCACGTTGCCCTTTCCGATCGCCTCGACCAGTTCGTCGCGATTGGTGATCGCATCCAAGCAGAGGTGCATCGCCAGCACAACGGGCGTGCCGGGCTTAATGTCCTTTAGCTCTTCGCGGACGAACTTGATCGCCTCTTTCGAGATCGCCTGGGCTGGGCTATCCAGGCTCTCGTCGTACTTCGAGAACACGGCCACGAAGTGGACGCCGCCGGAGTCGAACGCGTAAGAGAGCGACTTGTGCCGGGCCGCGATCCAGTCGAGGACCGTGCGGCTGGGCACCCTGCCCCCTTCGTCGTGGTTTCCGGCAATGTCGTAGGCCGGGAACTTCAGCCGCTTGGCGATCAGCTCCGCGTAGGCGTCCTTCGCGGCGGCCGTGGGCCATTCCGTGATGTCGCCGCCGCCGAGCACAAACGCCGGTTTGTCCACCACGCCGCCGAACCACTCCGGATACCTCGTGCCCGGCAGGGCGTTCATCGCGTCGATGGCCGGCAGCAAGTGCTTCGCATCGCCGCTGGTCGCCACGTGCTGATCCGACCAGCCGAAGAAGGTCAGACCCGTTTCCTCGGCAGTCGCCGGGAGACTGAAGGCCAAGAGGAATACCACGCCGACCGCACACAGGGCGGCAAGCGAAACTCGCAAGCGGTGCAATCTCATCGTCGATTCTCCGATCCAGACGACTTTCGCAGAGTCTCCCAGTCTACGGGCCCCGGCATCCTGCCGCAACCAAGGCGATACGGCACCCATCCGACTATAATGGCGGTCATGGCATCTTCCCGCGGAAACGCACCGGGGGCAGTCGCCCTGCCGGACATCGCTTTGGTGGTCTTGGCCGCCGGGCAATCGACGCGCATGGGCTCGCCCAAGGCCCTGGTCCAGTTCGAGGGCCGGCCGCTCTTGGAGCATCTGCTTGCCTCGCCGCTGCTCCGCGAGTTCGCCGATGTAGTCGTCGTGCTCGGCCATCGTGCCGATGCCTTGCGCCCGATCGTGGACCGGCTCGGCTATCGGTCCGTGCTGAATCCCAATCCGGACCGGGGTAGAACGGGCAGCGTGCAAACGGGCCTCAAGGCGCTGCAGCCGGCCATCCGCGCGGTCTTCGTGCAGCCGGTGGATTGCCCGATGATCCTGCCGGAGACGTATCTCGTCTTGGCGGCGGCAATCGCCGATGCCGACGCGGCGATCCCTAGCTATCGCGGAAGACGCGGCCATCCGCCGCTTTTCTCCGCTACGATCATTCCACGGATTCTCGCTGCCGGGCCCGACGAGCCGCTCCGCGATCTGTTGCGGCCGGTAGGACGACTTTCCAAGTCGTCCCAGGGAATTGGCTGCCGCTCCGTTGAGGTCGATGATCCCGGCGTGCTAGTGAACGTCGACCGCCCGGAGGATCTTGCCCAACTCGCCGCCCTTCATGCTGCCCGCCGCGGAGTGGGAGCGCAGACGGATGAGTCCGGTCGCCAAGGGCAATGAGAAATGAGAAGTGAGAAATGAAAAGTGTAAATTGGCCAGCGTAGCGCGGTCTTCCACTTTGCACTTCTCATTTCTCATTTCTCACTTCTCACTCTTGGCGGGGGTCTAAATGCACGGCTTTCGTTGCGCGTTGAACATGCCCACGCTTCGCGTGGGCATGGCACCCAGGCATGTCACCCAGGCCGGCAGAGCCGGCCCTACAAGCGTTCCACGTCAAACGGCCCTTCCACGGCCCGAAAGCCTTCGGCGCGCCGGACCTGGATCAGCTCCGCCGCGATGCTCACGGCGATCTCCGGCACGGTCGCCGCGCCGATCTTCAGTCCGATGGGGGTGTGAACCCGTTGGAGCTTCGCGCGATCGACGCCAAGATGCTCCAGATCGTCGAAAACAATCCGGATCTTCCGGCGGCTGCCGATCATCCCGAGATACTTGGCCGGCGAGTCGATCACCGCGTGCAGGGCCCGCCGGTCGTGGGCGTGTCCGCGTGTGACCACGACCACGTAGGTGTCCGCGTCCACGGGCCATTGGCGGAGAGAGGTTTCGATCGGGCCGGCGGAAGACTCGATCGGCGGCGGCAGGCGACGGGGGTCCAAGAGATCGCTCCGGTCCTCGAAGACCACCACGCGGAACCCGAGCCCGACGGCCAGCTTCGCCAGCGCCGCGCCCACGTGGCCCGCCCCGGCCACCAGCAGTGTGGGCGTGGGCTCGACGTTCAGACGGTACTCGATCGTCTTCCCCTCGTGCTGGACGCGGAGCGGCAGAGCGGCCCGCTCTTGCCGCCGGATCCGCTCGACCGCCGCGCGGAACGGCTCGGCTTGCGACGCATCGGCGAGGCACACGACCGCCACGTCCAGGCGGCCGCCGCAGATCAGCCCGTCGTCCCAGCCGTAGTCGTGATCCAGCTCGAAGCTGAGCAAGCCCGACGATCGCGATTGGAGCATCGCCAGGGCCCGCCGCCGCACTTCGGCCTCGACGCACCCGCCGCCGATCGTCCCTTGCGTCTCTCCGCTAGGATGAACCAGGAGCATGGCCCCGGCGGTCTGCGGAGTGGAGCCGCGGGTGTTGACCACCATGCACAGCGCGCACGGGCTGCCGGATTCGAGACGGTCCAACAGGGACCGGAACAATTCCAACGTCTCGCTCATGGGTCGCCCGCCGATTCAAGCCGCAGAAAGCGGGGAGTGGCTAACCACAAAGGCACAAAGACACGAAGAAAGGAGACGGGAGAAAGGAGATAGAAGACAGGAGACAGCAGGCGGATGTTAGTTCCCGCTGTGCCGCAACGGATCTGCGGGCTTCTTGGCGTTGTGTGTGCTGTACTCCGCCTTCTATTTTCGCTCTCCAATCTCGTATCTCAGATCTTCTTCTGTCTCCTGCCTCCTGTCTTCTTTCTCCCGTCTCCTTTCTTCCTTTGTGTCTTTGTGCCTTTGTGGTTCACTTCCAGCTTGAATCACCGATTTACGCGGATCGGCATCTCATGGACGCGCTTGCCCGTCGCGTGGAAGACGGCGTTGGCGATCGCCGGGGCGACGGCGACGATCGGCGTCTCGCCGCCGCCGGCCGAGGGCAGATCGGGCCGGTTGAGCAGGTGGACGTCCAGCTCCGGCACGTCGCTGAACCGCGGCACGAGGTATCTCTCGAACTTCGCATTGCGGATCTTGCCCCCCTCGAACCGCATCTCCTCGCGCAAGGCGGGCCCGAGGCCCATGATGATGCAGCCCATGACCTGCGCGGTGAGGTTGTCCGGATTGAGGACCGCCCCGCACTCGAAGACCTCGCACACGCGGCGCACGACGATCCGGTCCTGCTGTGACCGGTCGATGGCGATCTCGACGCAGGCGGCCACGTAGGAGCCCTTCTCGGTGCCGCACGCCAGGCCCACGCCGACGTCGGGCTTCTTCTCCTTCACCTTCTCACGCCAGTTGAACCGCTTGGCCGCCTCTTCGAGCACCGCGCGCAATCGCGGGCTCTCGTGCAGGTGCGCGAGGCGGAACTCCAGCGGGCCGGCGCCGGCCGCGGCGGCCAATTCGTCCATGAAGCACTCCCGGGCGAAGTTGTTCGCGGTGGCGGCCAGCGTGCGGTAGGAGCCTTGGCGGAGCGGCGTATCGGACGCGACAAAACGGCAGTTTGACTTCCCCGTCCGGTAGGGCGTCTGCACCGCCGCGCCGCCCGAGTTGATGTTGATGAAATGCCACGACGTGAGCGTGCCCTTCGCGTCCAGGCCGGCTTCAATGTCAATCACGGCCGCCGGGCGGTAATAGGCCCATGTGAATTCCTCCTCGCGCGTCCAGTGCAGCAGCACGGGGCGCCCAGCCGTGCGGGCCAGGCGCGCGGCCTCCACGGCGGCCTCGCCGGTGTGCTTGCCGCCGAAGCCGCTGCCGAAGTCCGGCACAATGACCCGCACCGACTGGTTGGGCAGCCCGAAGGCGCCGGCCAATTGGCCGTGGTAGCCGAAGGGGGCCTGCGTGCCGGTCCAGACGGTCAGTTTGCCGCCCTCCCACTCGGCCAGCGCTGTGCGGGTTTCCAGCGGCGCGTGCTGGACGTAGGGCACGTGATAGGTCTGCTTGAGGACCTTCTTCGCCGCGGCGAGTTCATCCGCGAACGAGTTTTTCGGCACGCCGCCCCGCGCGTGCTTGCGCAGGTAATCGAACACCTCCTTGCTCGACGGGTGCGGCGCGGGCTCCCACTTGGCCGTTGGTGCGATGGCGTCCAACGCCTGCTGGGCTTGATGCGCGGTAGGCGCAGCTACGCCCACATACTGGCCGTCCTGCACCGCCACCACGTCCTTCATGGCCTTGGCGGGCCCCAGGTCAATGGAAACCAGCTTCGCGCCGTAGGACGGCGGGCGCAGCACCTTGCCGCGGAGCATGCCCGGACGCGCGAGGTCGGAAGGGAACTTGTGCGCGCCGGTCACCAGGTCCGGGCGATTCGGCCGGGCGAAGGAAGTGCCCAGCACCTTCCACTGCTGGACCGGAGTGACCGAAACGTCCGCGGGAACGGCTGCGGAGAATGCCTTCGCCAGGTCCTCTGCCTTGGCAAGCTCGGCGTAGGTCATGGTCCGCTTCGCTGCACGATCCGCGATCGTTCCGTCCCGAACTTCCAGGGTCTTCGGCTCCACCTGCCAACGCTTGGCGGCCAGCTCGACAAGCAACTGCCGGGCCGCGGCGGTCGCCTGGCGGACCGCGGGAACCGTGCGCGGCGTGGTGGCGCTTCCGGCGGTGGTTCCATCGTCCGGCACCAGGCCGGTGTCACCCATGATCATCCGGATGCGCTGGGGGGCCACGCGAAGTTCTTCGGCGGCGGCCTGGGTCAGCTCGGCCCGCGAGCCCTGACCCATTTCCACTTTGCCGGTCATGACGGTGATGGCCCCGTCGCGGTCGATGTGCAGCCTGGCCGCCAGGTTCGACCGGCCACCGCCCCGCTGCCCGAGGCCGCCGCGTCCCGGGCCGCGCTTGCCGCCTCCGCGCTGAGCCACGGCGGTGCCCGCGGCCACCGTGATAAGCACGCCGGCGCCAAGGAACTCGACAAAGGCCCGGCGGCTCATTCGAGCCGGATCACCGTCGCGCGAGGTCAACTCGCAGCGCTCGGGGTCGTACACTTCCTCTTCAAAAGTCTCTTGGCTCATGATCTATGCTCCCATCGCGAGACAGACGCCTTCCAAGGGGGGCGGTGAGGAATGAGAAATGAGAAGTGAGAAATGAGCAGTGCAAAGTGAATCACGAGGGCCGCTGGCCAGGCGGCCAATTGCCATAGGCAATTTGCACTTCTCACTTCTCATTTCTCATTTCTCATTCTGACGCCAATACCCCGCGCGATGTACGCAGGGCGTCCGGGCGACTGAGCGTAAGAGACTACTTGCTCGGAGCGCTGCCCGCCGCGCGGCGGATCGCCCGGAGGATCTTCGGATACCCGTTGCACCGGCAGAGGTGTGGGTTCATCCAGTCCACGATCTGCTCGTCGTTGGGATGCGGGTTCTCGCGCAGAAGCGCAACCGTGGCCAGCACCATGCCGGGCGTGCAGTAGCCGCACTGCATGGCCCCTTCCGCCAGGAACGCCTCCTGAACCGGGTGCAGGCGGCGGACCTCGGCGAGGCCCTCGATCGTGGCGATCGACTTCTTGTCCGCCTCCGCGGCCGGGGTCATGCAGGAGTGGACCCGTTTGCCGTCCACCAGCACCGTACACGAGCCGCACCGCCCCTCGCCGCAGCCTTGTTTGGTGCCGGTCAGTCCGAGGTCCTCGCGCAGGACGTCCAGGAGCGTGCGCTGCGGGCTGGCGGTGAGGGCGTGCTTTTTGCCGTTGACGACGAGCGTGATGGTAACGTCCATTTTCAGTCTCCAACCCAGGTCGTTGTCTGGCCCCATTGTGACGCGAACCGCGAGAACTTCAAGAGCCTAGGGGCTGACGGCTGAAAGCTGATAGCCGATACCGTCACACCATCCACCAGTGTTCCGGGCTCACGCCCTTAAGGTTGAACGACCGCTGCTGCTCCGGCAGCGACGCCAAAAGCTCCTGGGCCTTGCGCCCGATGGCCTCGGCCGCCAGCTCCACGTTGCGCTGGCCCACCTTGGCCGAGGCGTGTTTCCTCGGGTCCTGACCGCCGATGCCGGACGGGGGCTTCATGTCGAGGTTGATGGGCCCATCGCCCAGCTCCGACATGTCCACCAGATCGGGATAGAGGAACATCATGTTCGAGGTTTCCCACTTGGCGGCATGATCCGTGGCCGATTCCGGCCCCCGGCTCAGCGTCACCTCCCACAGCCCGAGCCCCGCCACGGTGCCGTCGGCGATGACGGGCGCGAGGGCCTTGTCGATCATGTCGATCTGCTGCTTCACGTTGTGCCCCGAAACCCCGAGAATGACCCGAAACCCGGTCCGCTTCAGGCGCGTGAACAGGTCGGTCAGCACGGGCACGAGGTGCTCCTGCCGGAATCCGGAGTGGAAGTAGACCGGCGGATAGACCGCACCGCCGAACTTCTCGGCGCACTTGACCAGGATGCCATGGGCCTTGATCGCGTCGTTGCCCAGGGGCAAATGGCGGCCGTGCCATTCGATCAGGCCCAGCGGCACGTACACCACCGGGAACTTCCGGCCGGCGGCCTCCAGTTGTCCGGGGCGCATGAACTGCACCTGAACGCCGGCCGGGAGTTGGCTCTGCACCTTTCCCGGCTCTTCCGGGCCGGCGCCGGCTGCCGCATCCCCTGCCGCAGTAGGGCGGAGATTCTTGTCTGCCGGCAAAGCCCCGCCCGCCACGGCGAGCACGTTCGTCCCCAAGAAATCGCGTCGGTTCATGTTGGTTTTCTCCGAGGGTCCGCCCCCTATTGTTGTCGCGGCCGAGCCCGCGTCAACCGGCGCGGGCGATTGGGCCATCCGATGGGCCCCATTGCCCAACACCCCCCGGGCCGGTACATTTCTGGGAACAGTCCTTGCCCCGGCCTGGCCATGCCGGAAGTAGAGTCGGGATGCCCGAGTCCAGTCAAGCCGACACGCACGAAACAGGGCCCTTTCAGCCGCCGTGGAATTTCCTCGGCCTGCCGAAGGAACTGGCGGCGCCGGAGCGCGCCCGCGTCTGGGTCCTGCCGGTCCCGTATGAGGGCACCACGTCCTACGGGGCGGGGACGCGCAATGGGCCGGCGGCGATCATCGCGGCCTCGCGACAGGTGGAGCTGTTCGATCGGGAGTTCGACTGCGAGCCCGCTGCCCGCATGGGCGTACACACGATGAGCCCGCTGGGCCCGGTACGCCGCTCACCCGAGGCCATGGTCGAGGGGATTTGTGAGGCCGTGGCGGGAGCCCTACAGGGTTCAGGGTTCAGGGTTCAGGGTCCAGGACCCGCCACCCGCCACCCGCCACCCGCGGCCCGTCACCTCGTCACCCCGTCACCCCCTCACCCCCTCACCCCTTCT
>CAYGZI010000188.1:0-9487 GCA_964354245.1 uncultured Planctomycetaceae bacterium | reverse complement strand
CAGGCAAACCTAGACCGGGATTGCCGATTAGTCAAACTGGGGGCAAAGATGACGGTTGGGTCGAGTTTGACGGCGCCGGCAGCAGGAACCCCCGCTCGATCAGCCGCCGCACCAGCTCCAGGCACGCCGGCGTCGTCTTGGCCGGGTCTTCCTGGATCATGGCTGCCAGATCGGCCGCCAACTCGCGGAGCGGACGCCGGCCGTCAAACTGCGCCAGCACGCACGCGAAATACGGGTCCACGCGTCCCGAGTAGGCCAGTCCCCGCTGCAGCTTTAACTCCGATTCGGCCACCGCCCACCCACCCTCCGACGGCGCAAAACTCTGCTCCAGTCGGGCATCGGGGGAAAGGCGCAGGGGCTGACGCAAGAGGGCCTCGTCGTCGCGCACGCTTTCCAGAAAATCGCGGAGATCGAATGCCTGGGCGATGCTCTCGCCCGCCGGCCCGAGCATCTTCTCGGGGCCTTCGTCGGCGCGGAACCAGTTCGACGCGCCGGTCCGCCGCCTCAGCGTGATGACGCCGCCGCTGATGGCCTCGATCCGCTGGCGATCGTAGTACGCCGTCCACTCCTCGAAGCGTCGCCCGAGCTGCTCCGGCTCGTCGCGCTCGGTATGCCGGATCCACTTGACGGCATACGCCGCGGCGTCCAGCGTGTCGGTGCGCATGACCCAGGCGTCGCACCCGCTCTGGGCAAACCAGCCGGCCAGCCGCTCCTGCCAGTCCTGCCCCGCGACGTGGGCCCAGTTGCAGAGGATCTGACAAAAGCCCCCCTCGGCCAGAAAGCCGGGGACCTGTCGCACGATCGAGCGGACCACTTCGTCGCCGCCCAAGCCGCTGTCGCGATAGATGTAGCGGGACTCCGGCGAGATCACGAACGGCGGATTGGTGACCACCAGATTGAATTCCAGCCCGCGGACGGGCTCAAAGAGGTCCCCCTCGCGGCACTCGACGTTCTCCAGGCCGTTGAGCCGGGCGTTGAAGGCGGCCAGACGCACGGCCCGCGGGTTGCGGTCCACTGCCAGGACTTGCGTGCTGTGGGCGGCGGCCAGCAGCGCCAGCAGTCCGCATCCGGTGCCGAGGTCGAGCGTGCGGGCCGAGGGCCGGCGGACCGTGACGTTGGCCAGGGTCAAGGAGCTGCTGCCGATCCCCATGACGTAATCCGGGGCCAGTCCCGCGTGGATCTGCTGGGGGCGGTCGTGAGCCAGCACGAGCCCCTGGAACGGCACCAGTTGCACGGCGGCAACGACCGAAGTGCCTCGCAGCTCCAAGAGTCCAAGCCGGCCCCACTCCTCAAGCTTCATCGGGGCGACGGCCTTGCTGGCCGCGTCGGCGTCCACCGGGACCCCGATGAGAAACAGGCGGATGAGGGTGTCTTGCGGCGTGGCGCGGCCGGTGCGGCGGAGCAATAGGGGAACGTCCTGGCTCGACGCCGAGCGGACGGTCTCGCCCCCGAGCGTCTGGGCGATGCCCCGATCGGTGAAATCCGTCTGGGCAAGGACCTCGCGGAGCCGCCGGGGGGTGTCCGGATCGCGGAAGATAAAGGGACCGTCGCCGGGATCGTGCGGTGCCATAGAAACTCCTTCCACGGGTGCCAGTTGTAGGGTCCGTTTAGTCTACCCGATCGCCTCGCTTGGCGGACCCGGGGTTGAGCCCGGGGTGGGCATCCCCTATAGTTAAGGGGGCGGACGAGCCCTATCGAAACCCAGTCGGGGTGCGGCCATGGCGTTCAACTACAGGGCAGGCGACGAGCCGGTGCCGGGCTATCGGTTGGTGCGGTTTCTCGGGAAGGGGGCCATTGGGGAAGTGTGGCAGGCCACGGGTCCCGGCGGGACCGAGGCCGCTCTGAAGATGATCGACCTGACGGGCAGCACCGCCCACGCGCGAAAGGAAGTCCGCGCGCTGCAACTGGTCAAGCGGATCCACCATCCCAATCTCGCCCCGATCATCGCCTTCTGGGCCAAGAACGAGGATGGGAGCCTGCTGGAGGACTCGGCCTCGGTGCAGTTGGAGTCGTCGCTGCGTCAGACCCCGAGTGCGTCGCTGCAAGAGACCATGATGGCCCCCTTGGAGGCCTCCGGCCCCCGGCCCAAGGAGTTGATCATCGCCATGGGGCTGGGACGCCAGAGCCTGGCCGACCGGCTAGGCGAGTGCCAGCAGCAGGGTCTGGAAGGCATCCCCGTGGACGAGCTCCTCGGCTACATGGAGGACTCGGCCAAGGCGATCGACTTCCTCAACAGCCCGATCCACCAACTCGAGTCGGGCTTGGGGGCCATCGGCCACTGCGACATCAAGCCTCTGAACATCCTCATCGTGGGCGGGGCGGTGCAGGTCTGCGACTTCGGGCTGGCGCACATCGTGGGGGCGGCGCGGAGCACGGCCGCCGCCATGGGAACGATTGCCTACGTGGCCCCCGAACTCCTGGAGGGAAAGCCGAGCCCAGCCACCGACCAGTACTGCCTGGCGATCACGTACTTCGAGCTCCGCACCGGCTCGCTCCCCTACGATAAGGAGACGGCCGGCGCGGTGATGAAGGCCGTTCTCGACGGGGCGTTGAATTTCTCCAAACTCCCCGAGGGCGAGCGGGCGGTCATACGCAAGGCCGCGTCCAAAAACCCCAGCGATCGCTTCCCCTCGGCGCTCGAGATGGTCGCTGCGCTCCGCGAGGCGGCGCTTCCCGGCACTCGTCCCGCGAGCAAGACCTCAGGGCGGCTCACACTGCTCAATGCCCTGGTGGGAATCGTGTGCATTGGGGCCGTTGCCTTCTTGGTCTGGACGGCCATAAACCGCGGCAAAGAGAATGACGGGATTCCCCCTCCCTCGCCGCCGTCCGAGAAGTCGGCCGACCCTCTCCAACAGGCCAGCGACGCGATGGGCAAGGGCGACCTGCCAGCCGCCGTCAAAGCCTACGACGAGGTCCTGGCGGCCGACCCCACCAATCGACGCGCCCTCATCGGCCGGGCCCGATGCGCTCTCAAACTGAAGAAATACGACGAAGTGGTTGCCCCGGTGCTCAAGCTCCAGCCGCGCGATCCTGAAACGACCAACTTCTTCGTAGGCGAGCTCAGCCGGGCCGGCGACGAGTTCATGAAGAGCAACAGTTGGGACCTGGCCCGCGACGTGTTCAGCCGCGCCCTGGAACTCGATCCGCGGAACGCGTTGCTCATCGTCCAGATCGGCCGGGCGTGCCTCCAGCAGGATTTGCCCGACGACGCCATCGTCCATTTCAACGGCGCGATCCAGCTCGATCCCCAGAGCGCGGACGCTTATTTGTACCGCGGCCGCGCCTATTTGAAGAAGCGGCAGTACGACAAGGCCCTGGCGGACTTTGAGTATCTGATGCAGAAGATCGACCCGGACAACCGCCAGGGCTACGCCAGCCGAAAAGAGTACGGCGAGGCGTATCTGGGGCGCGGCACCGCCGTGCGCGACGAAGGCAAGCAACTCTTGATCGAGGCAGTGACCGCCGGCGATGCAAAGAAAGAGGAATTGGCGCGGGCGAAGATCCAGGAGGCCGTCGACCAGTTCGCCAAGGGGATCCGGCACGACCCCGGCAGTGCGATCCTGCTGAGCCGTCGCGGGACCTCGCTACTGCAACTGGGGAAGCTCGACGAAGCGGTCCAAGACCTCAGCAAGGCGATCGAGCTGGGAGCCGCGGACGTGGACATGGATCTGGTCTACCGGGGGGCCGTGTACGTGAAGATGGCCAGCCAGCGCAAGTCCGATCCCGAAGCCTGGGCCGAGTTGCTCAAGAAAGCCAAGGCCGATTTCCTCGCAGCCGGCAAGAAGAACCCGAAGAATGCCGATGCCGACTACCTTCTGGCGGAATGCTGCGTGCAACTGGACGACTACCAGGGCGCAATCGCTTTCTACGACAACGCGATCAAGAATCACGCCGAGTGGCCCGACCCGTGGTTCAGCCTCAAGAACGCGCACTACTACCGGGGCAACTGCCACCTGTCGACCGGCGGCTTCAAGGAGGCTGCCGAGGACTTCTCCCAGGCGCTGAAGCTGCCGGGGGAACTCCCCGCCGAGCCCGCCAGAACGGCACGGGCCTTCCACAAGCTGGCCAGTGAGCTTGCGAAACTCAAGCAGCTTCCGGAGGCGATCACGTGGAACGAGAAGGCGATCGGGCTCGCCCCCGACCAGGGCGCCAAAGAGCAGTACCGCGAAGCCGGGAAGGCGTGGAAAGGCAAGGAGCTCTAAATGACCTTTCGCGATTCCAGGAGACAGCACACGTTCATAGTACCGGCTTTAGCCGGCTGGAGTCCGATCCAGCGTATCGGCCGGCTGAAGCCGGTACTACGAACAGTCTCCGGCAATCACGCAACCCCATTTAGCTTGTCGGTTGCTCCTATAGCGCCGGCTTAGCGGTCGGGATGGGACGCAGACGTCGAAATCCCGACGACTGGGAGCGCAAAAAATGACGCACGCCCGAAGGCCGTTCCTCCTTACCCCGCTCGGCGCGGTGGCCGCAGTAGCCTGCGTCGGCATCGTCGCGCTGGCAGTCTGGATGGCCATCAACCGCAACGTGCCGGAAGAGGCCGCCCCCGATTCCGGCCGCGCCGCCCCGCTGGATCCCAACAACGCGGATGCCGTGTTCCAACGCGGATGCACGTATCTGAAGGCGAGGCAGTACGACAAAGCGCTGGCCGACTTCGAGCGGCTCATGCAGACGATCGACCTGGACAACCGCCTGGGCTACGCGAGCCGGAAAGAGTACGCCGAGGCATATCTGGGGCAGGGCACCGCCCTCCGCGGCGAGGGGAGGCAGCTTCTCAAGGGCGCGATGAACGCCCGCCAGGGGAGCGAAGGGACCCTGGCGAAGGCGAAGATGCAGCAGGCCGTCGATTTGTTCACCAACGGAATCCGCCACGACCCGGCCAACGCGCTGCTCTACAGCCGCCGCGGGACCTGCTTCCTGGTGCTGGGCCAGACCGACGCCGCGGCCGATGACCTCACCAGGGCGATTGCGGTCGGGAGCCAGGATGTGGACCTGGATCTGCTCTACCGCGGCTTTGTGTACCTCAAGATGGCCACGCGCCAAGGGGCCGACCCCGCGGCCCGCAAGCAGCTTCTGGAGAAATCCAAGGCCGACTACCTGGCCGCCCGGGAAAAGAACCCCAGGAATGCCGACGCCGAGTACCTGCTTGCCGAATGCTACGTGCAGTTGGGCGACTACCAGGCCGCCATCGGCCCGTACCAGAGCGCCATCGAGAAACACCCCCAATGGCCCGATCCGTGGTTCAGCCTTAGAGACGCGTACTTCTATCAGGGCAACTGTTTCCTCCTGACGGGCGACCTGGCGAAGGCCGCCGACGATTTCTCCCAGGTCCTGAAGCTACCCGGAGAGTCCGTGGCCGCGCCTGCGGAGACGGCAATGGCGCTGCACGCGCTGGCGGCCGAGTTTGCCAAGCGCAAGCAGTTCGGGGAGGCCAACGAGTGGAACGAGAAGGCGATCGGGCTCGCCCCCGACCAAGCCGCCAAAGAGGAGTACCGCGCCGCAGGAAGGCCGTGGAAGGCGGAGAAGCCGTAGGAGGACAGGCATTCCTGCCTGTCGGGCGTGGCAGGAGGAGGACAGGCAAGAATGCCTGTCCTCCTAGGGGGTCACATGCGCGCTGGGCACGATCCGTCCCTGGAAGCGGACGTCCGAGGTCCAAACGGCCGCCGGCCGCGGTTGGGCCCGCACGACGCTCTTGCCCGACGGCGCGGGTTTGGCCGGCACACGATCCTCGATTTCAACGAATCCTGTCGGCGTGACGGCTTGGAGGCCGCTGGTCGATGACTCGGCGGGCTCTTTAGGCTTCTGCTTCTCGGGGTCCTCGGGCTCGGACGCGGGCACTTCCCCCTTCTTCGGCGCTTCCGTGGGGACCTGGGCCGTGGGGCCGTGTACCTGCTGGCACGCCCCGAGTGCGTTGGCTGCGGCGGCCCTTACGCGGGCGGAAGACTCCAGCCAGCAACCTTGGGCATCTTGTCCCTCGGAGATCTTTTGCAGCTTGTTCATGATCTTGGCGTCGCAGCAACTTCCGGCATTGCAGCGCGTGCAGGGGTTGCCGGCGCATTGACAGAGCGCCAGCGCCGCCTCATAGCGGACCGCCTCGGTGCAATCGTCCAGGGCCACCACGAGGGCCTCTTTGACATCATCTTTGTTCTTCGCGCACCCGCAGCACAAGGTGGCCAAGTACCGGATGGCCTTGATCTTCTGGGGAGCAAGGTCGGCGTCGGCCTTGATCTTCGCAGCGGCCTTGATGGCCGGGTTGGGCGATTCCAAGTTCGCGGGGTCGGCAATCCGCTTCAGCGCGGGTTTGCGCTCCAACTTGGGGTGCTTTCCCAACGGATTGATCAGTGCGTCCTGGATCTTGTTGCATCCTTGGGGAATGCCCAGGAAGCTCCAGAGCGTGGTCGGCGTCGGGGCCGCGGCGCCGTCGGCGGCGTCAGAACGGACGTTGGGCCCCAGGGCGAGCAGGACGGCCAAACCCAGGGCTGGTGCGAGGCGGTATGTGGTTCTCATCGTATCATTCTCCTTAGGCAAATTCCCCAAGACGGTTCATCGTCTGCCGTTTATTCCACCTTTAGCACCTATGCCAACGGCTTGCTTTCTTTGCGCAGGTTTCCCAGAGTCCCGGGCTGTTATGGCGGCCGGTCGCGCTCCAATGGATCGTCTACGTCTTTGTTGCCATGGCCCCTCGACTAAGCCGGGCGGGCCGATCCTGGACCACGAGAACGGTCGCCGTATACGTTCTCGATTCGTCGGAGACCGGCCAGTCAACGCAAATATGTGGCGAAAGGCGCACAACTGCTAAAGGCGGCAAAACTCGGAAGTCGATAACTCTCGACAGCGGCTCATTGGGGGGGCTACACCCTGAGCGGCAACTTTTGCCGCATAGTTGCCTAGCAAAAAATAGGGAGAATCGAGCCATGAGGGCGTCGCACAAGATCGCGTTGGCCGGGGGATTCGTCGTCTGTTTGGGAATGATCGGTTGGGTGTGGGCCCAGGGCCCGGTCCCGGTGGCGGCCCCGGCTGCTGCCCCGGCCACGCTCTGGAGCTTTCTGGGCATTCCCCAAGGAAGCAACAAGATCCAGGACGCACTGGTCAATCCGTTGGGAAAGCATCCCAAGTTGGAGCGCAAACCGGTGCTCAAGAAGATCGCGGATCCGGCCAACCTGGAGTCGCCCAATCCGGCCATCAAGGCCGCCGCCAAAGCCAAGGCCGATGCCGACCTCGCTCCCCAGAAGATCAAGGCCATCCGCTACCTTGCCACCGTCTGCTGCGGCTGCGCAAAGAACAAAGATGACGTCAAAGACGCCCTGATGGGCGCCCTGGACGACTGCACCGAGGACGTCCGCTATGAGGCGGCCCTCGCCTTGTGCGGGTGCTCCGGCAACGTCTGCGTCACGTGCAACTCCGGGAGTTGCTGCGACGCCAAAATCATGAACAAGCTTCAGAAGGTCTCCGAAGGACAAGACGCCCAGGGCTGCTGGCTGGAGTCCTCCGCCCGCGTAAGGGCGGCCGCGGCTAATGCCCTGAACGCCTGCCGGCGAATCCGCGGTCCCGAGGCCGCTCCCGAGAAGCCCAAACCGATCGGCGAAGTCCCCGGCGAAGCGCCGGCCAAGGAGAAGTCCCCCAGCAAGACCGGGGATCAGATGCTGGAGGAAACCGCGGCGTCCTCGCCCTCCGGGGCCAGGGTCCGGGCATGGCCCGTGGGATTCCCCGCTTTTGGAGAATCGGTGGAGGCCGACTCGTCGGCGCCGGCCAGTGCGGGCCCGGACACGGCGGCCTCCGAGGACTTAACGTCGCAGTTGGCGCTCGGCGGGCGCTTGCGCGACCGGATTTGTCCGCCCCGCCGGTGGCGCGAAGGTTATGCGCCGGTCGAGGAGGCCGCTCCTCCCACCCCGGTGAAACCCGGGGAGAAGGCCCCGGAGGCCAAGCCGCCGACCGAGGCCGCGCCACCGGAATTCGAAGCGCCGAGCCCGACGGGCCTGGCCCGGGGCACCGCCATGGACGGCGGAGTGCCCAACATGATCGGGGACCTATTCGGCGGGGGGATGGTTCAATTCCAGCCGCCCGACACGGTCGGGGAGCCGTTTAATGTTACGGTCCCCATCGCCGGGGGCGATCCGGGCTTCAAGGTCGCCGACGACAATAACCCCATTCCCACCGACCGGTTCTTCTGCAATTACAACCTGTTCACCAACTCCCTGCACGCGGGCGACGGCAACCCGCGGGACTTCAACCGCTTTGTTTTCGGCCTGGAGAAGACCTTCTTCGATGGGCAGTCCTCCGTGGAGTTCCGCATTCCCTTTGGCAACGGGCTCAACACGACGCAGGAGACGGCCTTGGGAGCGCCGTTGATGGCCACGGAGTTCGGCAATGTCCCGGTGGTGTTCAAGACGCTCCTGTGGCGGTGCGAGCACCAGGCGTTCTCCGTGGGCGTGGCCGCCGTGGCGCCGACGGGGAGGGACGGCCGAGTGACCCAATTCGGCGATGACTTGCTCGTGGTCGAGAACGAAGCCTGGCACTTCCAGCCGTTTTTCGGCTGGCTGTGGGCCCCGGAGGGGCGGCGCCTCTTCTTGGAGCTCTTCGGCGAGTTGGACGTCGCAGCCAACGGCAACGACGTTTTGGTCCCGGACTTCTTCACCCAGGGACTCGAGCGAGTCGGCCGCTACACCGACCAGCCCTTGGGGCTGCTGGACCTCAAGATCGGCTACTGGCTGTACGAGAACCCCGACGCTCGATGGGTCAAGGGCCTTGCGCCGACCTGCGAGCTCCACTACACGACCACCCTGCGGAACACCGACAATGTGGGGGGCGTGCGGAATCCCAATAACCGCATGGACATCGTCGATTTGACCGTGGGCGTACACGTCCTCCTCGGCGAGAAAGCCGTGCTCACCATCGCCGGCGCGGCGCCGTTGAGGACCGAGGGCAACCGCGTGTTCGACGCCGAAGCCGTCGTGCAGTTCAACCGGCGATACTAGCGCCGAGTTCACTTGGCCCGCCTGCCGCCGGGATCGAGTCTCAGCTTACCAAGCGTGGGCGACAATGTAAGTAGGGCGGTTGGGATTCTTGGCGGGCCGATGCGGACCCGTTTGGATTGCCGCGGTCGCTGCAAGCACGCCGGTCAGTGAGCGCGGCCCGCAGGGGATCAGGCCGCGGTGCGCCGGTGCAAGCGGTAGCGGAGGACCCAGGAGACGCCGGCGGCCATCATGGCGGCGGCGCCCCCGAGAGTCACCGCCAGCGGCCAGGAGAGGTACTGGTCGAAGTGGGCCCAGGTCACGCGGAACACGACCACCCCCAGCCCGATCAATCCCGGCACGGCCAGCGTCGCCTGCGACAGTTTCATGCCGATGACCACCAATCCGACGGCGAAGAGGCAGCACAGCACTTCGTAGATCGTCACCGGCGCGTCGCCAAGCTGGCCGATGACGTGGAAGCCCTGGTCGAAGAGCAGATTGGTCGGCAGGAGCAGACTGACCGGCACGAGGAAGAG
>CAYGZI010000187.1:0-9555 GCA_964354245.1 uncultured Planctomycetaceae bacterium | reverse complement strand
CTTGGATCGCGTTCCTTGGGAGTTCTGGCTATGAGTATAACGGGCGAGTACGGGTTCCTCTTCTCTGTTTGGCCCTGCAATTCAGGCACGAACAGAGAAGAGGAACCCGTACTTCCTTTCATAAGATTGTCGTCTTCTGCGGGCCTGCGAATGCTGTCGCTTGGTCATCTCGGTCGTCGAAAGGGGGCCCGCGAGTGCTGACGCTTGGCCGCTGTAAGCTGAAAGCCGATAGCTGAAAGCTGATAGCCCAATTGTCCGTGGCGCCTTTGCGTCTCCGCGCCTTTGCGAGATAATCTCCCCATGGACCCGACCTGGTATCAATACCCGCTCCTTTTCCTGGTCGCCGCGGTGGCCGGTGCGGTCAACGCCGTGGCCGGCGGGGGGACGCTGCTGACGTTTCCCGCCCTGGTCTGGGCCGGGCAGTTTGCCCCGGCCTGGGCGGGACAGGTCGAGAAACTGGCCAACGCCACGAGCACCGTCGCCCTCTGGCCCGGACAGCTCGGCAGCCTCTGGGGCTACCGCCGCGAGATCGGGCACAGCCACACGGCGATCGCGCTCTTGGCAGTGCCCAGCTTCCTCGGCGGGCTGGCCGGCGCGCTGCTCTTGCTGCGGACCAGGAATGAGACGTTTTCCGCCCTGGTCCCCTACCTCATTCTCACGGCCACCCTGCTCTTCGCCGCCCAAAGACCGCTTTCGCGTTGGCAAAGGGCCCGCGGTAAGGAGCAAGAAGAAACGGCCAGCGAGCAGGGAGGAACGCCGGCTTCCCGAGGCGATTCATCCCTCATCCTTCATCCTTCATCCCTTCCCCTCATCCTTCATCCTTCATCCTTTCCCCTTGCCCGCTGGCTGGCCGTGCTGGCCTTCCAGTTCTTCGTAGCCGTCTACGGTGGCTACTTCGGCGCCGGCATCGGCATCCTCATGCTCGCCGCCTTCGGCTTCCTGGGCTTGACCAACATCCACCGCATGAACGGCCTGAAGAATATCAACGGCCTGTGCATCAATGCCGTGGCCGCGATCCTGTTCATCGTCAACGGGCTCGTGGACTGGCGCCTGGCCCCGCTGATGGCCGCGGGCTCGATCCTCGGCGGCTATGCCGGCGCAGGCACCGCCCGCCGCATCGGCCAGGAGAACGTCCGCCGGATCGTCGTCCTGATCGGACTCGGGCTGACGATCGCGATGTTCGTCCGGGCGTATTAGCTCACCACAGACGCACCCGCGCGTAGCTGATCGTCCCGCCGCCGCGGGCCCGCTGGCCGAGCATCTCCAGCACGCGCGAGGGGGCCGAGCCGCCGCGCACGGTCGCCGTGAAGTACGCGCTCATCGGGTGCTCAAGCGGCACGCGCACGTGTTGACCCGGCGTGCCGTCCGGGCGGAGTTCCACGATGCGGTTCTCCGAGACGCCCTTGCCGGACGAATCCCTCCCGGCCACGTAGTAGACCACAAACAGCCGGCCCTCGGGCGTGACCTGAAATCGTCCCGCGGAAGGCATTTCGCTGGGGCCCCCTTCCGTCGCTTCGACCAGCGTGCGGCGCAGCACGACCTTGCCGTCGCGGACCCGGGCGTAATTCATCGCGTGTGACTGCTTGGCGTCGGGGAAGAACTCCTTGCGCAGCCGCTCGTCGAGCGCCCGCTCCATCCAGAGCAAGTGGACCGTCCCGTCCGGGCCGACCCAGAGATCGCCGGGCATGATCCAACCGCACGTCTTGTCGCGGCTGGCGATCTCGACCCAGGGCTGGAACTTGCCCGCGGTGATGTCGGGGCACCAGGTGAAGAACAGCCGGCGGAAATCGTAGTCCCAATCGCGGCCGGTGAGCTTTTTCTTGTACTCGCGCCACTTGCGGTAGGGCTCGACCACGTCGCTCACGCCGCAGAAGTAGACGGCGCGGCCCTTCAAGGCCACGTTCGGATAGCAGACGCGGATCGGCTCCGGCTTGTCGTATTCCGCACCCCAGGGCCAGACGAGCTTGCCCTTGACGGCCCAGCGGCCTTCCTTGTCGCGGAAGCTCCACTCCGCGTGGGTGTAGCCGATGTTCTGAAGCAGGATCAGCTCGCGGCCCGGCCCGTCGGCGGCAAAGCTGCGGTACGAGTGCTCGCTAAAGGACGGTTTCCCCTCCCACTCCGGCAGAAGCGTCGTGAAAGGGCCCTTGGGATCGGCCGGCGAGAACTCGAAAATCTCCGGCCGGGCTGGACCCGCGTACGTGTTCGGCGCCGTGAGCGTCGGGTTGGCCGAGAGGAAGAGCGGCCCGCCCAAAAACGCCCCCAGCGGACACGGCTCTCGCGTGCGCCCGCTCTCGTCCTTGCGCACGAGCTCCCACCCTTGCGGCCCGCGGCGCCGCAGCGTCCAGCGGCAGTTATTGAGCGGCTTCACTTCCTTGAGCGTCTCCAACCCGCTGGCGAAGACCTCGTCGCCGATCCGCACCAGGCAGGTCGATCCGTGGCACCAGAGCGGCCCCGCCCCATTATCCGCGGGCTGGTAGCGATAGACCTCTTCCTCCGCTTCGACGACGGGCTGCAACCGCGTCGTCTCGCCCGGTGCTGGCTGAGGCGGCGTAGGCTGGGGCGCTAGCCCCAGCTTGCTCGACGGCTCCGCTGCACCCGCGGCAGCGAGCATGACAATTGGGAGCACCAACGCAATGGTCAATGTACGCATGGGTTTCTCCGTATCAAGGTCCTTCAACACGCTCAGGAGGACAGACATTCCTGTCTGTCCTCCTCCGCTCGACAGACAGGAATGTCTGTCCTCCTTGCCGACTTCCGCACCTGGGGCAGCAGCCGGCACGACTACTCTACCCGATCCACGGCCTTGTTTTCCAGCGGGCGCCGGGAGTCCGCCCGGACAATCCGAGCTTGGGGTGGAAGTGGAAGGACCAGCATCCGCGTGCCCGCGGTTACCGGTGTTGCCGGAACATCCAGCCGAGAATCCGCACCCGGTAGTATTTCGTCAGACAGCCGTCGCAGCGGACCGAATGGATGAGCCAGCGCAAGGGCGCAAGGTACCAGGGAAGCCGGGTCGGAATCCGCTGCGGAGGCTTCCTGGAGAGACAATTCGGGCAATTGATGCGGGGCTTGCGCGGGCGCGGCATCTGGAAAGCTCGACCCTGGCGACAACGCGGTTCTACCGAACCCCCCCGCTGTCAGCCGGCGCGGGTTTTGGCCCTTTCCACTGCCTACGGCCCGCCGCAAAAGGTCGCTCCGAAGGAGCAACTGTTCCGGATGATGACGATGCAATTATAGCTTGCGCCGCTTTGTGTTTCAACAGGAACCCACCGCCGGTTTTAGATTACACCGCTACGGAAGGTGCTTCGCACAAAAGGTGCGCACAAAAGGTGCCTGTCACCTATTCCGGAGCCCTAGGATGGCCCGCCCGTCTCGGTCGGGACAGCCGGGCCCGCAGAACCTCGTGCGGGCCTGCCGTTCCGGCATTCCAGATCGGCGATCTTCTGGACGCGGCGTGCGTGCCGGCCGCCCTCGAATTCGGTGTTCAGCCAAATCGCCACGAGCCGGTCCACCAACCGGTCGCCCAGAATGTCGCCGGAAAGGCAGAGCACGTTCAGATCGTTGTGGCGGCGGCTCATCTCGGCCGTCAAGTCGTCGTGGCACGGCGCCGCCCGGACCCCGGGAAACTTGTTGGCGGCAATGCACATCCCCAGGCCCGTCCCGCACACCAGAATGCCCCGGTCCACCTCCCCGTTGCTGACCCGGCGGGCAACGTCAGCGGCGATGTCGGGATAATCGACGGGCTCCGGTTCGTTGGTCCCCACATCGACGACCTCTTGGCCAAGCTTGGTCAGGAGTTCGACAATCTTCGCGCGGATGTGTACGCCTCGGTGGTCGCTGCCGACCGCAATTCGCATCGCGTCAACTCTTCGTTGCAGAACCCCCCGCCGGGCCGTCGAGGTGCATCGGGCGATACCGGTGCCGACCCGGCCAATCGCTCCACACAAATCAATATACGTGGCCCAGAGAGTCTCGGCAATCCTCATACGGGGACGGGTGGGAAATCCGTCCTACGCCACCCGGCGTGCCGATGGCGACGCACCGTCCCGCTAGTGGGCCGACGCACCTGATTTGATGGGTGGCATGCCCTCACGACGCGAAGCGTCGGGTGGGCATGGGCACATGCCGACCCGGGCTGCGCCCGTGACGGCACGCCACCCACCGTGTCAGAACAGGTGCGTCGAGCCGCTAGATGGGTGTGGCCCACTGGGTCGGGGCGTCCGGGAAGAGGGGGGAGTATCTAACTCCCAGGCGGGGCTCCGCCATCCAAGCGCCCACCGTGTCCCGCCACTTCGCGTAGTGGGCCGTCTGCTTGTGGGCATCTGCCCCCGCCTCGTCGCGATAGACTTCGTAGAGCACGAAGCGGCTCGGATCGTCGGCCTGCTGGAGAACATCGAACCGCAGGTTGCCCGGCTCGTGGATGGTCCGGCTGGCGTTCTCCAGCGTCGCCTCAATAAAGCCCTCCCGATGCTCCGGATTGACGCACACGTGGACGCAGACAACGATCATACCTGTCGCTCCTCGAATTGTGCCGCCTCAGCACTCCAGCAGCTCGAACCGCACCCGATCTCCGTGGACGTGGGCCAGCATAGCGTGGACCGACAGCCCCGGGAAGAGCTGCCGCACGCGACGGGCTGCCTCGTCCAAGTCTTTGCGCTGGTGGGCCTCCACGTCCTGCGGGACGACCCGCAGATGCTGCAAGTAATACGCACAGCCCTCGTGGGCAATCAAGAGGACCCTGCGGAGCTGGTGGGCCTCGACCAGGAACTGCAATTGCCTGGTCAGGCCCTGCATCTCGAAGAAGCAAGGGGCCTGCTCCACCAGGACGGCGGGCCCGCCCGGCACCACCAGCCGGTCGCACCGGGCCAGTTGCAGGCGCTTGTGGAGCAGGTCGTCCACGTGCTCGGCCAGGCGCCCGTCGCTGCAATAGACGGCCACGCTGCGGGTCCGCTCGTCGCACAAGAGCAGCGAGCTTTCGTGGATCATTCGCTCGGGCTGGCGGGTCATGGTGTGGAGAACTCCTCCCGCGGCATTTCCGTTTCGGCGGCGGGTTGGGTTGCCTCCGGAGCGGCCTGAACCGGCTCACGCAGGGGCCGAAACGCAAACACCACGAGCGCAAGGCACGTCGCCGCCAGGACCCACCAGACGGTTTCGAGATGGGGCTCGACATTGCTTACGAGACGTGGGTAGTCCTCCCGAAGTATCTCCGGCACGAACGCCATCGCCACCAACACGACGTTGCTGAAGACGTTGGCGGCGACCACCCACCGCCAGCGAAGGACGCCACCCTGGCGCCTCAAGATTGCCCGGTAGTAGCCCCCTTCGATGAGAATCGAGATCGGAATCGCCAGGATGAAATAAGCAATCTCGAGCAACCCTAAAGCAAAAACTGAGAAGAGGGCGTCCCCGGACCACTCCGCGGCGAGGTCCCTCGCGACCGGACGAATGAACACGGCGACGACCATGACGACGAGCCCCACGACCCAACTCAGGAGATTGGCTCGGATCGAGCGCGTCAGGGCATACGTTCGGATTCCCGCCAGGGAGACGAACGGCCGTTCAAGCACGGCGGCCGCCAGCGTGACCGGAAGGCCCAGGAGCGGGCTGAGCACAACAAGCCCAGGCACATACAGGACGGGTGACAGCAACGCGCCGCCGTTCGCCAAGGCCACTTGGGCGGAGATTGAGATGAACAAGAGAACCAGCACGCCGCGGAGAATGGTTTGCCGCGTCATCGGTCCCTCCCTCGGCGGAAGCCGCCGGGTCGCCTGAGATGAGATCCTACCCCTCAATCCCGCCTCGCGTATAATACCCCGGCCGAAGGGGCCGTGCAACAGGGGAAGCGATTGGCGAAAGCGGAAAGCGGAATTCGGAAAGCGGAAAGCCGAAAGGTCGCAAATGACACAACCCCCAAACAGTCGTGTGGCCTTGATTACCGGAGCGGGCAGGCATCGCGTGGGAAGCGCGATCGCCACCGCCCTGGCCGCCCGCGGCTACCAGATCGCCCTCGGATATCACAGCTCCGCCCAAGCGGCCCAGGAAACGATCCTCCGGCTCGAGGAGCAAGGGGTCCGGGCCCAGGCGTTTCAGGCCGACGTGTCGGTCGAGGCCGAGGTGGACCGGCTGTTTGACCAGGTGTCGGGCGCGTTTGGCCGCTTGGACTTGCTGGTCACGGCGGCCGCGGTGTGGCAGCGCAAGCCTCTGGAGGAGGTCACCGCCGCGGACGTCCGCCGGCAGTTCGAGATCAACGCCTTGGGGACCTTCCTCTGTTGCCGCCGGGCCGGGCTCATCATGGTCGGGCAGCCCGAGGGCGGAGCGATCGTCACCATCGGCGACTGGGCCATCGCGCGGCCGTATCCCGACTACCCTGCGTACTTCGCCGCCAAGGGGACGATCCCCACCATCACGCGGACCATGGCCGTGGAGCTGGCCCGGCGCAATCCGGCGGTCCGAGTGAACTGCATCCTGCCCGGCCCGGTCATGCTCCCGCCCGACCTGGCGCCCGAGGAGCGCCAAGAGGCCATTGCCGGGACGCTGGTGCGACGCGAAGGCCGGCCGGAGCACATCGCCCACGCCGTGATCTTTCTTGCCGAGAACGATTTCGTCACCGGCGTTTGCCTCCCGGTGGACGGCGGCCGCACGATCGCGGGTGGCGGGTGGCGGGTGACGGGTGGCGGGTGGCGCACGTAGCAGGAGGACGGGCATTCCTGCCTGTCGGAAGGAGGACAGGCATTCCTGCCTGTCGCAAGGAGGACAGGCATTCCTGCCTGTCGCAAGGAGGACAGGAATGTCTGCCCTCCTCCGCTGGGGCAGACACCAGTGCCCATCCCACCTTATACTTGATGGAGTTGAGACTCTAGCACCGCCGCTGGCGCACAGCGTCATCCGTGAAATCCGTGTTATCCATGGCTGAATGCCCCTCCCGCCGTGCGTGCCTCGCTGCCGCCGTGTTGCTGCCTTTACTCCTGGTCGCAACGCCCGCGGCCGCCCAGTTCGGCTCGCCTCCGCCCAGCAGCCGTTACGAGCTTTCGCCCGCGGTGCAGGT
This sequence comes from uncultured Planctomycetaceae bacterium, assembly GCA_964354245.1. Classification (GTDB taxonomy): domain Bacteria; phylum Planctomycetota; class Planctomycetia; order Pirellulales; family Thermoguttaceae; genus CAYGZI01. The sequence continues at coordinate 2,513 of CAYGZI010000187.1, read as the reverse complement.
GGATCGGGCCGACGACGGCGTGGTCAGGACCCTCCAGCGGGTCAAAGCCCTCCTGGCCGACCAGAAGTGGCCCGAGGCAATCGATGCACTCTCTCAGGTGATGGAGCAATCCGGCGGCAAGCTGATTGCGGTTACGGATCGTCGCTTCATCAGCGTGCGGGACTACTGCCACCTCCAGTTGGTCCTGCTGCCGCCGGAAGCGATGCGGCTCTACCGCAGACGCGTCGATCCCCAGGCCAAGTCCCTTTACGAGCAAGGCGTGGCCCAGCGCGACAGCCGCCCGCTGCCGGCGCTCTTGGACCAGGCGCTGGCCAGCAGTTGGGGCGACAATGCCCTCGATGCCTTGGCAGAGATGGCCCTGGAATCGGGCGACCCCGCGGCCGCCCGGGCCTACTGGGAAAAGATTGTCCCGTTGGATCAGCCGGCCGACGTGCCGCGGACCTGGCTGGGCGTCCCCAATACCGATCTGGACCTGGCCGGCATCCGGGCCCGGCTGGTGCTGGCCTCGATCCTCGAAGGGTCGCTGGACCGGGCACGGGATGAATTGGCGCGGTTTGCCAAGTCGCACCCGGACGCGCGGGGCCGCTTCGGCGGTCAGGAGACCAACTACGCCGCGGCCTTGAAGACCTTGTTGGCCGAGAGCGCCGCTTGGCCGCAGCCGCCGTCAGACCCGGACTGGACCACCTTTGCGGGCTCCCCGCTCCGAAACAAGATCGCCGCCAAACCACCCGACGTTCGTCAGGTCGCGTGGCGGGCCCCCCTGCGGCCTCGTCCGCGATCTGACAGGTCCTTATCGGCACCGCCGCCGATCCCGCGAAGGATCGCCGACGACCCGGTCTACCCCTTGAGCTATCACCCCGTCGTGGTCGGCGACCTGGTGCTCGTCAACACGCAATCGGCAGTGCTGGCGTTCGACCGCCGCACGGGCAAGCCCGCGTGGGGCGGCAAGAGCGCTGCCATCTACGAAGACCCCTACGACGAGGCCGCCCGCGCACGCTCTAACCCCGGGTACAGCCTCGGCGTCCCGCGCTTCACCCTCACCGTGGCCGGCGGCAAGGTCTACACCCGAATGGGCCCATCCTGGACCGGTCGGCCGGCCGAGTCCCGCCCGGGCATCGCGCCGGGCTATCTCGTTTGCCTCGACCTGGCCGCTCAAGGCCAGTTGGTGCAGAGGATCCTCCCGGACGAGGGTTTTGCGTTTGAAGGCACGCCCGTGGCCGACGGATCGTGCCTCTACGTGGCGATGCGCCGCAGCCAGGTGCAGTCCGAGATGCACGTGGCCTGCTACGATCCCTTGACGGGCGACCGGCGCTGGCGCCAGCTCGTCTGCACGGGCGACACCCCGGCCCGCGGCGTCTATTGGGAGACCTCGCACAACCTCCTGACCCTCCACCGCGGCACGCTCTTCTGCAACACGAGCCTCGGGGCCGTGGCCGCGCTGTGCGCCGAGGACGGCCGGGTGCTCTGGGCCACCTTGTACCCGCGGGCGCTGAAAGGGGACTTGCAGGCACCGCCCCCCCATGCGTCCCGCGACCTGACGCCGTGCCTTTACGACCGCGGCGCCTTGATCGTGGCCCCGGCCGACAGCCCCGAGGTCTTTGCCCTGGACGCCGCGACCGGCCAGGTCCTGTGGCGCACCGGGGCGATTGCCGAGGGCATCGTCCATTTGCTGGGGGTCTCCGGCGAGCGGCTCATCGCCGGCGGCGACAGACTCTACTGGATCGGGTTGGACGAACCGAGACCGGGGCGAATCCTGCGGGTCTGGCCGGAGGGCAATGAAAAGCTGGGGTACGGCCGGGGGGTGCTGGCGGGGGATTGCGTCCTCTGGCCCACGCGCGACAAGATCTACGTGCTGGACCAGCAGACCGGCCGGCTCCGCAAGGAGATTGCCCTCGTTCCGCGCGGCGCAAGCGGCGGGAACCTATTGTTGGCCGGCGACCAGTTGCTGATCGCGACGGGCGCCGAGCTGGTCGCCCTCGGCCAGGGAGACGAAGCGCCGGCGGCTCCGAGAGACAGAGACCTAGTCATTGCAAATTGAGGATTGAAAATTGAAAATTGAAAATTGAAAACTGCAAATTGGTCCTCGATGGGGCACGTTCAATTTGCAATTTGCAATTCCCGATTTGGAGTCCGCGATCTTCCGTACGCATGGGGTCCCCCAAAATCATGATCCCCGACGACGATCTCCAGGCCGTCCAAAAACTCAACGAGGCCTACCAGGGCATCACCGGCCAGCTCGGCCGCGTGATCGTCGGGCAGACGCAGGTCATCGAAGAACTCCTCGTGGCCATGTTCGCCCGGGGCCACTGTCTCCTGGTGGGCGTTCCCGGGCTGGCCAAGACGCTCATGATCCGCACCCTGGCCGATGCCCTGTCGCTCAAGTTCAGCCGCATCCAGTTCACGCCCGATCTCATGCCCTCCGACATCACCGGTACCGAGGTGATCCAGGAGGAGAAGCTGACGGGCCGGCGCGAGCTGAAGTTCCTCGAAGGCCCGATCTTCGCCAACGTGGT